>JADLKP010000201.1 GCA_016838945.1 Methanobrevibacter sp. | reverse complement strand
AATTAAAATTAAAAAGTAAAAAAAATAAAATTAAAAAATAAAATAAAATTAAAAAATAAAATAAAATTAAAAAATAAAATAAAAATAAAAGGATATGATTAGATTTCTGGATAGAAATCTATTTCATAATCTAAAAGCCTCATGATTCTTAACTCATCTCTTGCATCTATAATTGCATTATGAGATTCACAGTAATCATCTACACCTAATATCTGAAGCATTGGCTCAACACCATAGCCTCTTCTTAATCTGCCTGTTTTACAGCAAGGCATATCCTTAGGAATACAAGGATTATACTGCTTATATGCTGCAACTTTCATGATGTCTCTCCAACAGAAATCGGAAAGCTCAGGCAAATGTCTTTTATCAAAGGAAGCATTATAGGCAAACAAATCATCAACACCATTTGACTCAAGCAAATCCTTTAAGTCATCCATCACATCAGTTCTATGGCCAGTAAGTATTTCATGGCTTGTTCTTCTCATGCTTTTAGAATACATTCCTGTTACTTTCTCTTCTTCAGGCAATATGTAATAGCGAGAATCTGTCCCCTTAAAATTCTTGGATTTGGCAATTATAACACCAATTGACATTACATCATCATTCCAATTTGTTTCCGTGTCTATAACTGCAAACCTTCTTGACATTAAAAACCCTCAAAACTTAAAGATTATTTTTTTAAATATAGGAAATTAGCATTAATACCGATAATTAATATTGGATAGCCACACCCTCGATTTCTGAAATGTCTACCCAAGTGCACAATCCCTTAAACTCATATAGCTCTCCATTTATCTCCTGATAATATACATTCTTATTATCACTGACTACATAGACATTGTCACCTTCTATCTTATCAACCCTTTTCATGATTCCGCCATATTCCTTAGAGTTGACTGAAACAATATCCCCTACATGAATGTCTTGAGTCTTGTTTACAAGAACGTATTGGCCATCCTGTATGGTAGGAAGCATGGAAGCTCCTTGAGCCCAAACTATTATTGGAATCTGATCTTTGCCTATTATTGAATCAACGTTTACTGTGCAGTCATCAGATCCATATTTCTGACAGATTTTCTGCACTCCCTCTTTCATTTCCTCTACATCCATAGTGGAATTGTTTATGTTATTGGATACGAAATCCAAGACTTCATAGGATAGCACATAGCTGACATTTGAATCAAAATTATTTGATACGCTTGTTCCTTGACCGTCAAAATAGATGTCTACGGTATCTCCATAGAAAAATCTATTCAGTGGATTGCTATTGGCATTTGTACTGTAGTTTACATCCACATAATCATAATCATCATAAATGCCTTCATCTTCACTTTGAATGACATTTGCATCATTTAAGTCGTTTGCATCAAATTGAATTCCCATTCCATTATTTGAAGCTGAAATAGAACCCATATGCATTAAACCTATTGATAAAACACTGATAAAAATGATAGTGAAAATTAGTTTCTTATTCATTATATCACCCAATATATATAATCAAATGCGATTAATTTCTAATTATTTTAATATTTAATTTAACTAGTATATAACCTTTAAAAATGACTAAAATAATTAAGGGAAATTCTGAATTTTAAAAAAAATTGGACAAAAATGAAAAAATAGTAAAAAATACAATATAAAAATAAACTAAAATAAAATAAAATAGTACAAAATATAAAAAATAGTAAAAAAAGAAAAGATATAGAACTCATCACAAAAAACCTTGTAAAAGATTTTGATCAAACTTTTTTTAAAAGTTTGGGGATGAATTCTTACTAATACACAAAATGTGCTTCAATTTAATATAAATAGTTAAAAAAGTTTTTAAAGTAGAATGTAACTAACTAGAATTTAGAATTATGGAATAATGAGCTTATTCCATGATAGGTTCTAAATGTTGGATGTTACAACGTCTGTTTCTTACTTCGTCTCCTTTTACTTCCACGAAGTTTTCATCAATGATTGCAACAATTTCACATTCTTTACCTGCTTCTCTTCCAGCAGTCTTAATACATTTTCTACCAACTTCTATAGCTGCCATTATATCACCTTTATTGTTGTTAAAATAATTTCCGCAATACTTTCAGGGTTAAAACTGTCAGTATTTATAATTAAATCATAAATATCCATATTTCTTATATCTATATTATGAATATCCATATATCTTAAAGCTTCACTCTCTTCACGAGAAAGAATTTCCTCTTTTGCAAGCTCAATTGATTTGCCTTCTCTTTCACATACCCTTCTAGCTCTAACGTCTAAAGGAGCAGTGAAACAAACCTTCAAATCCGCATCAACGAAATATGCAGAAAGTCTGCCTTCAACAATAAGATCTTGAGCCGCGCGTGCAAGTTCAGCTTGTCTATTATCAATCTCTTTATCGATGTCAGTATTATTTTCAGCAAATTTTCCGAATTCAACAGGAGTCATTCCCCTCTCTGCAGCCATCTCTCTAAAGATACCTCCAGCAGAGACAAATGGAATGTTTAACTTTTCAGATAATACCTTTGCAGCAGTTGTAGTTCCACTACCTGCTGTCCCACCGATTGCAATTATCATTATTTTCTTGCCTCATTTTTGAAATGCTTACGAGCACATTTTGGACATAAGTTTCCTCCAAATGGACGGCTAGGTCTTTTTTGAGATTTAGCTAATTTGCCTATCTCATAAGGACGTCCTCTTGGAACACCATGTAATACAGCACCACATTCAGCACATACATGCTTAGATGGTTTTTTCTTTTTATATCTTAAAACATTAACTCCACCAGGAGTTTTTGTATTTGTTCTTTTGTATGATCTTGATCTAAATCTATTTGCAGGCATGTTCTCACCTAATTTGTTTTTTTATATATCTACAAATTTTCAATAACTTTAATAGCTAATAAATTGAATTTACTTAATCTGTAGATTTTAGTAAAATAGATATTAAACACTACATAAGTAGCTTGTAAATATCATGAAAAAAGTATCATAAAAATAGAATGAATAATAAATAATTAAAATTCATTTAGTTAAATGATTAACACTATATAATATGATATTTAACTAATATATACTTTACTGTTTTCTATACTTATTATTTTAAGGAAAATTTAATTTCAAGATAAAATTTCGAAAAAGAAATTTTTATAAAAATCTTTATAAACTTCCTTTCTAAAAAATATAGAAATTAAATTTTAAAATCCTAGCAAATTCTAACAACCCAAATTAAGTAGGCGATCCCACTTAACATGCCAATCATTAAAATTTTACTAAAATTTAGTATTACATATATCGTACTTTTGGGATTATAATTTTTATTTGATAATTTTGATTTTAATTTTTAATTGAAACTAGAAAATAATTTTAGATAAAATATCTAGAAATTTATAGATAAAATATCTGAAAATTACATAGATTAATAAATATCTGAGATGATATATGTACATATCACGAATATTTTTTAATAGTAGCAACTAAGTATAATTAAATTAATTAAATGACTAATTAAAATGAATAGCATGATTATGCATTCAATTTAATTGATCACATTTATAATGAAATAATAGTGATGGTTTACGATTAGAAACCATTCTTGAATCCCATAAATTTCCTAATGATTTGTGACATTCCAAATGTACAAATAAAGTACCACCATAACCAACCTACTCCAAATGGAACAGTAGTTATGTTTCCACCATAAAGCATTTGCCCTAATGAATGGAAAAGAGGAGTTAAAGTACAATAATAAACAGCTGGAGGAAATACAACAATAATATCTTTTATTGTGGATTGCCACATCCAAGCGAATATCAATAAGATTGGAATCATTGTAACAATCATAGGCCTAAATGACATTTTCATAATTTCAGATTGGTCTGACATCATGTCCATTTGTTTAGCTTGAATTTTAGCTAGTTGCTTAGAGTCACCGCTAGCTTGAGCTTCTCTCAATTCTTTCTGCAAAGCTTTTGATTTAGCTTGCATTTCATTCATTTTATCCTGATCCACCAATAATTTCTGAGCGGTTACTGTCAAAAGGGATATGATAAATGATATCACAAATACAGTAAGCACAGGATTATTAGGAGTAGGATCCATTTGAACTAATGGATTAAGAACAGCATTCATAGCATCAAACACTGGTTGAAGCCAGGAAATACCTAATAGAAAACTACCTTGATACGCCATTTCATTCCTCACATGTTTAATTAATTTTAATAGTAAATTATAATTTTATTTTTTTTATTTTTCTTAACAAATATTTTTAATAATATTTTATTTTAATAATATTTCT
>JADLKP010000200.1 GCA_016838945.1 Methanobrevibacter sp. | reverse complement strand
TTAAAAAATTATGAAAAAATGAGAGTATTCCTTGAAAATAATTTTGAAAAATTTTTAAGAAAAAAATCTAAAAGGAATTAAAAAATTCTATAGAAACAAAAAATAGAAAATAATAGAAAAAAATAGAATGAAAAATAAAAAGAATAGATAATGGAAAATGAAAATAAAAAGAATAGATAATAGAAAATGAAAAATAAAAATTAACTTTTATTTTCCAAATGCTTTTTAGCATCGTTTAAAATTGTCATATGATCAAATGCAATATTCAAACCATCTAAATCATCAAATGAATATACTCCAATATCCTTAGCATCATCATCTGCATTTGCATCATCAAAGTTTCCACGAGCCAAATAAGTTACAGATACTGTATGCCTTCTTGGGTCACGATCGGGATCTGAATAGACATTAAGCAAACCAACAATTTCAACATCAATTGATGTTTCTTCCTTTGCTTCCCTTATTGCAGCATGCTCAGTAGTTTCACCATAATCTACAAAACCACCCGGCAATGCCCAAGAGTCTTTAAATGGGTCGTTTTTCCTTTGAATAAGTATAAATTCGTGGTTTTCATTAAAAATAAAAATATCAACAGTCAATGACGGAATTTTGTATTTAATATTATCGCCCCAAAATAAAATCAATAATACTATTAGAAATTAATAAATAGTTTAAATTTATAGAATAGTCAGAAAATAAAAGAAGACAAGAAGAATAAGAAAAAAATAAAAAAAAGAAACAATGAGAGCAAAAATCTCCCAACAAGAGAAAAAGTTTTGGCCAAGTTTTTGAGCCGAAGGCTCAAAAAGCTTGGGGTTTATATACCCTCAACTAATTCTTTAAATTCAGCAGTCTCTTCTTTTAATCTTTGAGCTGCTCTTAAGAGAGAGTCTCTTGGTCTTTTTGTTCTTTTGGTTTTAATGGTCATGATAGGTTCACCGGTAAGTGGGTGGTCAATACCATAAACCGCATATTCCACATCATTATCTTCCATGAGATATTTTCTTAAAACATTACAAAGAGAGTGGTTCTCTCCATGAATAATCATTTCGAGTTCTAATTTGGTATCTTTAACAACTTCAATTTCCATGTTATCTTTTCCTTAATTAAATGAGCTTTTCAACAGCATGAATAATTAATAATCATAATTTTTAGAAACTTTTCTTTTTTCTTTTCTATCACATACAGGACAGTATACTTCAGATTCATTGCAAGGTTCCATAAATGTTCTGCATCTGGTGCACATAGCCTTTACGATACCTGAAGTGATATCTTCAGTATTCAAATCAAGGTTGTCTCCCATGATTTTAACAACTTTTGCTTCGATTAAGTCTCCAATTCTAAAAGCGTCTGTAAGTTTATCAATGTATCCGGGAGTAACTTGAGAGATATGAATAGCCGCCATATAAGGAAGAGCCAATTCACGGTTGGTTCCTTTTTTAGCATAAATAGTGATCAAAGCTCTTTGTCCACGTACATCCTTCACTTCACCGTATACAATATCTCCAACTCTCAATAAGTTTGGACCACCGGATTTTGATATTACAGAGATTTCCTTTTCTTCAACATCAATAAATACATTTCCCGGAACACCTGATTTAACACTTCCATCATCTTCATATGCTCCTGGACCTGGTAAAAATTGTTCACTTACACTTAAAAAATCACCAGGCATTACAAAATCTCCAGATTCAATTTTCATCTAAACACCTCATTTGGCAATTAAGCCATATTTCAATTTTAAACCCGATTTTATAATTCCATTTATAAAATCAAAGACAATGAATTTAAATTCTAGACTTTATAATTCCATTTATAAAATCAAGAGGGGGAATCTAAATTCTAAATTTTACAATTCCGTTTATAAAATTTATTATAAAAAATATGATACGCAAAATTTTCATAAAATTGTCTATTATTTATATGTAAATTATTTATGGTTTTTAGTAATATATAAAAAATTCGGTTTTTAGAGTTAGTTTTTAAGTTATGAAACAATTAAAAATAAAAAAAATATAGAAAATAATAGAAAACTAGAAAATAATAGAAAACTAGAAAATAATAGAAAACTAGAAAATAATAGAAAACTAGAAAATAATAGAAAACTAGAAAATAATAGAAAACTAGAAAATAATAGAAAACTAGAAAATAATAGAAAACTAGAAAATAATAGAAAACTAGAAAATAATAGAAAACTAGAAAATAATAGAAAACTAGAAAATAATAGAAAACTAGAAAATAATAGAAAACTAGAAAATAATAGAAAACTAGAGAATAATTGCTAACAATAAAAAATGAAAGAAATAAAAAATTATTGGTAGTATCTATCTTCAAATAGAATCTCATCTAATTGATACTTTTCCCATTCCCTTTTGTTTAAAACAATCTCTAACTCTTTAGGAGTGATGACCGGTTTCTTATACATCTGAGAGTCATCAATAGCTATCCTTGGGCATGCAGTTACAACAAATGCTTCAAGTTCCATATACGGGAGCAAGACATCCGGATTGACATGATCCATAAGCAGAACATAAGCTTCCATTCCTTCATCCTCAAGTAGCTTTTTAAGTTCCTTAGCCAATTTCATCCTATATTGTCCCTCCTTTGAAGAGACAATGATTCCCCATTTTGTAGCTTCTCTTGCCTTTACAATTCTTGCAAATCTGATTCTTAAAATCCTATCTGCATATGCACTCATTTCACGAATGTCACCACTGTATGGGTCAATAGCTAAAACAGGAGCTTTAGTAAACAGATAAATTCCTAAAGGGTGGAAATTGCCGCTTCCTAAAAACAGGTAAACATCAGCACTTAAATTCTTTATGGAAGCGAAATTGCATCCTAAAACCTGACCTTTTCTTGTGCTTCTTGAAGAGCCTATAACAACTTCCTTTCCATTATCCTCCAAAAAGTCAACAATCTCATCAAGCAAATGCAAATGCTGTGCTGTTGTTGCAATGGCTACCTTGGAATAATCCTGCAACTCTTCCAATGCTTCTTCCAAATAATCCTTAACCTTGACATTAGCTTTAGCTTCAATAAACATTGTAGGAATGCTGTATTTAAGTGGGAGAGGAGTATGTCCATAATGAACAATGAAATCCACGATTCCATTCATTTTTCTATCAGAAACATCACAGGCTCCAAAGCAAGGATCCGCAGATACGATAACAGTAGCCTCTGTTTGCTTTTCAATTTCACGAGCAAGAGCTATTGCCTGCATCTTTAGGCCTTCCGGAAACTGCAAGCCTACATTCCTAACATTCAAAGAGTTGATTTTCTTTATAACTCTCTTTAGTTCCATATCATATAATGTCATTTTATCAACTAATTTAATATTTTAAAAAAACATGCCTTTAATCCTGATTAAATCCAAGGTTTTTAGATTGAGTTATCAAAAAATGAAAATGAAAATAAAAAAATGAAAAATAAAATATAAGATATAAGAGTAAAAGCTGATTATAGCAATGAATCTGCAATTACTTTTCCATCAACTACATCCAATTTTACAAGAGTCTTGATTTCTTCACCAGTAGCTTCCTCTACAATCTTTTTACCTTCACCTTTCTCTACAACTACGACTGTGTGAACCAAATTGACACCCATAATCTTCAATTCTTTTATCAAAGCAGTGAGGGTTCCCCCAGTGCTTACCACATCATCAACCAAAATGATATTGTCTCCTTCCCTCAAGTCGTTGACGTATAATTTAGAGGTTGCATAACCAGTGTGTTTCAAGATTGCATGTTCTCCTTCCAAACCATATTCCCTTTTACGAATGACTACAAAAGGAAGGCCTGTTTCCAAAGCCAAGGCGGTAGCAATGTGAATACCCATCGCTTCAACACCTACAATCTTGTCAATGCTGGACAAGTCCAATCTTTCATTTAAGACCTGTGCAATTTCCTTTAATACACAAGGATCCAATGCAGGCACTCCATCACTGATGCCATGAACAAAATAATCATAATCCCCTTTTTTAACAACTGGTGCATTTCTTAATGATTCCACTAATTTTTCAAGCATTTTAAAACCTCTCTACCCATAAGACAATTAAATAAATTTTTAAAATTAAAAATTTCATTAAAAATCCAATATTGGCGTTTTTATGAAACTTTCAAGAAAAATTTAAGAAAAAATAAAATAAATTATCAAATAAATTATCAATAAACTATAAACAAATTTATTTACTCATATCAATAATTTTATAATAAAAGATAAATAAACTTTTATATAATATTAGTTTATACATTAAAGTTAATAAGATAAACTATTTATCAAATCTATTAAAACTTATCAAAATTATTAAAAAGAAATAAAATCAAATAAT
>JADLKP010000199.1 GCA_016838945.1 Methanobrevibacter sp. | reverse complement strand
ATTAAAAAAAATAATTTAAAAAATTAATTGGAAGAAATCAAATAAATTAAAGGAAATACAAGGATTGATTTTGATACAGATTCTCATAATAGGTTTCATTTAATTCATTAACCACCCAATTTGGAGCAAATTCAGTCGGTATTGTCAGCACTAAATTGTCCATATTGTTTATTACAAAATTCACATCAGATTGGGGAACTTCCAAAAGAATGATATATTCCGAATCCAAGTCGCCTAAATTGGACATACGTTCAAAATTAGATAATCTGATACCATAATTTGTCAAATAGGAATCCAATGCATTGTCATTTCTGCTTGAATTTAACACAGCCGCCTTAAGCAATTCCTCAACATCACTTGAATATGAACTGGTATTCTCAAAAGGTTTGGTTTCATTTCCTTTGATTATGGTATTTGATTTTGATACTGTACTGTCGACCAATCCACTATCCTTTGAACGCAGAATAGCCAAAACTGTAGCCCCACTGACGATAGGCTCATCTTCTGATGTCTCTTCCAACAAATCATCATTAGGGACATCCTCCAATGAACCATCAACACTTGTCTCATTTAATGGAACTTCACTTGAATTATCTCCATCATCGTATTCTTGAGGATAATCTGAAGAGTTATCTAAGGAATAAATATCAACAACAGAACCTACAGAAATCAGCCCTCCAGTAGCTTGAAGTCTTGAAAGGGAAATCGGAACAATGACTGTATTGACCTTTTCAAACTGGACATTCGATAAGATCTTTGCATCATTATCCTTGACAAAATCATTGGCATCCTTAACAGACATTAGAATATTCCTATCTTCTCCATAGGACATCATAACTCTGCCAAAATCATCCTTAGATGAAACGATTTTGGAACTGTGATATAATCTCCAATCCTTTGTTGCAGACCTTACAACATCAATAGACTTGATTTCTTCAATATCATAAGCCTTATTTATCCTATTTTCCAATGTATAGGCATTTTCATTAAGTGCCAAAGGCCCTTTGTACAATGCATGAACCTCATTTAATTTTGAATTCCTTTCAAGATTCAATTCACTTTGAAAGGGCTGATAGACAAAGAAGTAAAAGACTGAAGATACCAATACTAAAACTATCAAGAGAACGGCTATCTTTCCAAATAATGATTTGGAGGAATTGTTTTTATTTGACAAATCCTTTTTAAATTTCAATAAACCTTGCTTAAGACTCTTCTCATTAGAATTTTTATCATGACGTTTCTCTTTAGAAGATTCTTTATTAGATTCATCATTATAAATTATATCCTCATACAAACCATCTTCGTTTAAATCATCAAACTCCTTTGCATCATTGGAATAAATGTATTTGGCATATTTTTCATCTACACCATCCAATTCATCGGAGTCTAAATTGTTCTTAGAAACTTCTTTGGAACTAAAATCCTTTGAAACTTCTTTGGAACTAAAATTATCGTTATAAAATCCAGAATCAGAATTGGAACTCTTCTTTAATGGAGAGCTTTCAGGAATAATTGAATCAAAACTGGCAAAATGGGAGGAATCCTCCTTATCCTTAGACCTGCCTGATTTTAATTTATCTTTATCTCCCAATTTATTTAACTTAGACTTAAAAAGATCCTTTTTAAATAAATTAAATCGATTTTTTCGATTAGTCATAGTTATCAAACCTAAAATAGAATGAGATATAAAAATAGAAAAACAGGTTTGAAAAAATCATTGATTTAAAAAAAAAACTTAAAGTGAAAAATAGCTTGATAAAAATAGAAAATCAAAATTAAAAAAATAAGAAAAAAGAAAGTTAGAAAAATTAAAGAAATTAAAGAGATTAAAGAAAAGATAGAAATAAAAATAAAAAGATATTTTTAAGATTATTCCTCTTCCACTTCTCCAGTGCTAATAGCTTTTAATTTTTCCTCTTTGTCATCTTTTTCTTCTGCTTCTTCTGCTTCTTTTGCTTCTCCAATGATTTCACCAGAAGAAACTCTATTGATGTTTTCTCTCATAGTTTTAAATCTTTCTTGAGCAGTGCTTAAGGAAAGACTTACCTTATTAGCAGTTATTTCTCTAACCTGACCGATATTCTTATTTACATTTTCAGGTGTTAATGCCTCTTCAGTATCTATGAAGAACTCCAAGAATGTCATGAACATGTAAATCAATGACAAGATGAATAAAACCAAAGCAGGAAGATTGATAGCTCCAATAGACACATTAATAGGTAAAAGCAATAACAATATCATCAAAGCTCCAAGGCCGATGATATAATAGTTATCCACTTTAGGATATCTGATTGTACTGATCATCAAATAACCTGCAAATAACATCAATATGCTTGCAACTACAGTATTGAATAAGCCACTTAAATAATAAGAAGCCAATATGATAGCGGTGCCCGGTATTGGGAAACCAATAAATCCGTGATAATTGATCTTATCAGCAATTACATTATAGCGAGCAAGTCTTAAAATACCACAGACAAGTGCGAAAACTGCAACGATAGCCACCAAATAAGCTGCCCAATCAGATATTTGCAATCCTAAATAGTATAAAAGCACTGAAGGTGCTACACCAAAAGATACAATATCCGCTAAAGAATCTATATTTTTACCAAAACCAAATGGATCATCACGATTAAGTTTTCTTGAAACCCATCCATCTACAGAGTCAAAAACAATTGCAACAAGTATGCATAATGCTGCATATGCCAAATGATTATCCATAACCATCAATATAGCTAAAAATCCAAATACCAAATTCAATAGTGAAATGATATCAGGAACAGCTAAAAAATATCCCATTCCAACACTTTTTAATCTCATAATTTGACTCCAATAATATTTTAAACTAACTCCCTTATTAATTTTTTCGAAAAACGAATATGCAATCTCTTAATTAATGTAAAAATAATAATATGATAGTAAAATGCAAATTAACTAATATATTTTACTAATTTTGAAAAAATAAAATCAAATCATTATTTTTAGATAAAATAAATATATTTAAACAAAGTAACTTTTTTAATATGAAATCCACTTTTTATTAAAAGATGAATTTTTTTATCCGATTATAAGTTTACATTAGGAATATAAACAATATTTATTATAATAATATTATTTTTAATCCATTATTTATATATTACCCAATGATATATATTAATCCCCCTTATTTTTCGAATATTTTTAGATTTGATGGAGACATTGAACATTTAAAAACAAAATTATATATTCTAATAAGAAGATATATTAAATCAATATAGTAATATTGTTTTTTGATTTTAGAAAATTAAGTAATACTTTGAAAATATCTATCATGTGATTTTATGATTGAAGACAGAATACAGATTCTCAGAAGAGCGGCAAAGGTCTCATCTAGAGAAAATAATGCGCAGGTATGGTGTGTCATTGCAGGAAATGAAAAGTTAGTCGATGACATAGCATATAATGCAATTACAGCTAGTGATAGAGTTCAAATTTTATTTAGAGAATCCATAAAAATCATAGACAAGTATACTGCAAAAAGATTTGACTGCATTATGCTTAAAGGGGAAGAACTTAAAATCAGCGAACTTAGAAACAGATGTTCTGAAAAAGGAGGGGCATCAATCGAAATCACTGATGTACATATAAAAACCATCCCTAATTTGCTGGTTATTGTCGGTCCTGAAGAATCCATGAAATCATTCAATGGAGAAGCAACAAGACAAAAAACTGAAATAAACATTTTAGCAGAAGACCATACAAGCAGTTTTATCAAAGCTGAACTCAATACACGCTTAAAATTACCTTCCTTTTTAAGAAGCACCATGACACCAATACTTGATATGAGTGATGTCGTGTTATCTGCAATCCTTGTTTCAGTAGTGGATGAGGAAAATATCGAAGCTGTAAAACTTATCAGCCAAAACAATAGCTTATTTGGAATTGACTTAAAGAAGACAATCCAAGACAAGGAAAAGTTAAGAATTCCAGAAAAAGAGAAAAATGAAGCTCAAACTGAAACTCAAAGTGAATCTCCAATTGAAACAGAAATTAAAGAGGAATCAGTGCAAGAGGATCAAATAAGTGAAAGTGAACAGGAAACAAAATCAGATAATGAATAAGCGTTTTCACAATTACAACCCCTTCTTTCCACAATTATTCACAACAATTATTTACACTAATAATCTACAACAATCTTCACAATAATAATTTACAACAATCTTCACAATAATAATTTACAATAATTCTTCACAACAATCCATTGATAACTCAAATCACTATTTTTAAAATATTGTGAAGCAATATAATTATGGTAAAATATAAACTTTTTTTCATATTTTTATACAAAAACTTATTAT
>JADLKP010000198.1 GCA_016838945.1 Methanobrevibacter sp. | reverse complement strand
ATAATTAAAATATAATAATTAAATTAAAATCAAAAATTATAATAATTAAATAAAAAAGATTAAAGAGAATTAGGTTCCTTCTCTCCAATCACATAAGTAATCTTTTTGACGTTCAGACAAATCGTCAATTTCAATGCCCATAGCCTTAAGTTTTAATCTTGCCACATCATCATCGATTGAATCCGGAGCCTTTTCAACACCTAAGGTCAAGTCATTTTCAACGATATATTTTGCAGATAAAGCCTGAACTGCAAAACTCATATCCATAATTTCAGCAGGGTGGCCTTGACCACGAGCTGCCGCAAGGTTTACAAGTCTTCCATCTGCTAAAAGATAGATTTTTCTACCGTCTTTCATGGTAAACATTTCAATACTTTCTCTTACTTCCTCTACACTAGTAGATTGAGCTTCAAGGTCTTGTCTGTTGATTTCCACATTGAAATGTCCAGAGTTGGATAACATACATCCGTCTTTCATGTATTTGAAGTCATCTCCATGGATGATGTCAATGTTACCGGTTACAGTTACAACAAGATCAGCGATTTTTACAGCTTCTCTGATTTTCATAACTCTGTAACCATCCATTCTCGCTTCAAGCGCTCTGATTGGGTTAACTTCAGTTACGATGACATTTGCACCGAGGCCAGCTGCTCTTGATGCAACTCCACGACCACACCATCCATAACCGCATACAACAACATTCTTACCTGCGATTAGCATATTGGTGGTTCCCATGATTGCATCCAAGGAAGATTGACCAGTTCCATAACGGTTGTCAAATAAGTATTTGGTATAAGCGTCATTTACAGCAATAACTGGGAATTTAAGTGCACCATCAGCATGCATAGCTTCCAATCTGTGAACACCAGTGGTTGTCTCTTCACAAGCACCCTTGATGTTCGCCAAGAGTTCAGGACGTTTTTCATGGAGGTACATAATCATATCTGCACCATCATCGATGATTACATCAGGCTTGTGGGACAATACATTGTCAATAGCTTCGTAGTATTCTTCATCGGTTTGTTCTCTCCAACCATAAATGTTCAATCCAAGAGCAGCTGCACCAGCTGCTGCATCATCATGGGTTGAAAGAGGGTTACAACCGGTCATAGCTACTTCAGCACCACCCGCTAATAAAGTCAACCCTAAATTGACGGTTTTAGGTTCCAAGTGTAAGCATGATCCTATGGTAATTCCTTCAAAAGGCTTTTCTTCTTCAAATTGTTTTTTGATATGTTCAAGAACAGGCATGTGTTTTTGAACCCATTTGATTTTTCTAATCCCTTCATCAGCAAGGGACATGTCTTTTACGTTACTCATAAATATCACATAAAAAAGTTATAAATAAAACCAATAATAATCATTTTTGTGAATAATTATCTTAAAATAATCATATCATAATAATTATATCAATATAATTTATTGCTTTCATTATAAATATATAATTGCACCTTTAATATATAATATTTGCTGACAAACAAAAAATATATAAAGAATAAAAAACATAACTTTTAATACTGTCTGATGCCGGGGTGGCTCAGCTGGTTAGAGCGCACGGCTCATAGGGTAACTAAGCGTGCTCTGACTTTTTTCCTGGGATACCGTGAGATCGCGGGTTCGAATCCCGCCCCCGGCATCCAATCCCAGGAATCATAACATCATTACTATTTTTAACTATTTTTATTCAATTTTAACAGCATAGACAACTTTATAAATTATTTCTAAACTATTTCTAAAATATTTCTAAACATTATAAACTCTTTAAACTTTCCAAACTATTTAAAAACCATTTCTAAACATTATAAACTCTTTAAACTTTCCAAACTATTTAAAAACCATTTCTAAACATTATAAACTCTTTAAACTTTCCAAACTATTTAAAAACCATTTCTAAACATTATAAACTCTTTAAACTTTCCAAACTATTTAAAAACCATTTCTAAACATTATAAACTCTTTAAACTTTCCAAACTATTTAAAAACCATTTCTAAACATTATAAACTCTTTAAACTTTCCAAACTATTTAAAAACTATTTCTTAACTATTTCTAATTTAAACTCAACAGTATTTTAAGATAATTTCTAAAATCCATTAAAAAATAATATTAACAAAGAAATATAATATTAAAATATTCAAGAGATTAGAAATTATTAAATTTAATAGGTAACACAATGAAATATAAAACTTTAGGAAAAACAGGAGAAAAAGTTTCTATTTTAGGGTTTGGAGCAATGAGATTGCCCCATTTTGAAAGAGATGAAGACATCAACAAAGAAGAAACTGATAAGATATTAAGTTACGGAATTGAAAACGGCATAAATCTAGTAGATACTGCTTATAACTATCATGCTCCAAATTTGGTTGATAAAGGAAAATGTGAAGAATATGTGGGGAATTTCCTCAATGAATATTCATATAGGGATGACATATTCCTATCCGCCAAATTGCCAAGCTGGAAAATAAAAAAATATGAAGACATGGAAACTATTTTTGAAACCCAATTAAAGGATCTGCAAACCGATTCAGTTGATTTCTATATGTTGCACCATCTTAATGAAGATTATTGGAAAATGTTTAGGGAACTTGATGTATTTGAATGGATGGACGAGCTTTTAAGTTCCGGCAGAGTCAAGCATATGGGATTTTCAGCCCATACCGAGATGGATTGGATAGTGGACATAGTCGATGATTACGATAAGTTCGAATTCGGACTCACCCAATTGAATTATCTTGATGAAAGATATCAGTCAGGAAGGGAAGGTGTGGAATACCTGTCTTCTCAAGGTCTTGGAACAATGATAATGGAGCCTCTCAGAGGCGGAACATTGGTGCAGAATGTTCCTCAAGACATTATGGAACTATGGGATACCGCTGAAGAAAAGAGAACTCCTGTCGAATGGGCTTTCCAATACCTTTGGAATATGGAAGAGGTTGATGTCGTCCTTAGCGGAATGAACAGCATCGATCAAATAAAGCAGAACATTGAAATCGCTTCAAGAACTGAAGTGAATTCAATAAGCGAACATGACTTGGAATTAATCAAGGAAGTGGCTTGGGAATATAAGCAAAGAAGAGGAAACGACTGTACAGGTTGCGGATACTGTATGCCATGCCCTCATAAGGTAGATGTCGCAAGCTGCTTTAGAGAGTATAATGTTGGAAAAATGCTGAACAACCCATCAGCAAGCGCATTCCATTATTTTGCACTTGACCCAAGAACAAGGGCAGACAGATGCCTGCATTGTGATGACTGCTTATATCACTGCCCCCAAATGATTCATATTTCAGAAGACATGAAGAAAGTGGAAGAGTTCTTTGGCAAGGAAGAGGATTATGTTTAAAAAACTAATAAATAAAAAATTAATAAAAATTTAATCAATTGTAAAAAAATAACAATTGTTATATATTAAGAAAATTAATATAGAAATAGGGATTCAAAAAATAAACACAAAAAATAAACATTTAAATAAAAATATTAATTAGGACAAACAAATGTCAATATTAACTAAAAAAGGTGGAAATATGCCAGAAAGATATAAAGGATTTGGATACTGGGATATAGCAACTCGTCAAATGAGCATTGTAACCAAAAGCCAACAGACAAGATTCAAAGATGCAAAAATAGGAGTAGTTGGCTGTGGAGGCATAGGTGGAGGAACCATCCTTATGCTTGCACGTATGGGACTTGGAGACTTGACAATAATAGATAAGGATGCATATGATCTCTCAAACTTAAACAGACAAGCAATATCTAGTTTAGAAACAGTAGGTGTGGATAAAGCAGTTGCAACAAAGGAAAGAGTCAGAATTACTAACCCTTATACAAAAGTAAATGCATTTAATGAAGAGTTGAATGCAGACAACATAGATAAGGTATTTGGAGATAGGGACATAATCATAGATGCATTAGACAACTTGTATACAAGAATCATTGTAAGCAGATATGCCAGAGAAAATGATATCCCATTCGTCCATGGAGCAATTCATGGAACACAAGGACAAGTAAGCGTATTTACTAAAGATACTCCATCCTATGAGGAATTATTCTCACTTCCATCACTTGGAAAGAAATTAGGAGATGAAACCAAAAAGGAAATTTCAAAATTGACCAAAGGGGTGCCTCCAGTAATTGGGCCAGTTCCAAATATAGTTGGATGCTTGGAATCATTTGAAGCTTATAAATTGGTAACTGGAATTGGAGAAGTCAACTATGCTCCAAAAATACTTAATTTTGACTTATTGAACTTGGAATCTTTTAAAGTTTTAGAATTATAACAATTCTGAAACTACTCTTTTTTATTATTTTTTCTAATTTTCTACTTTTTACTTTTTCATCTTCTTTTTTCATTTTATTTTATTTTTACAATTTTTTAAATTCTCA
>JADLKP010000197.1 GCA_016838945.1 Methanobrevibacter sp. | reverse complement strand
ATTTAAGCCCTTTATAGAGTCAACCTATTTCAGTACAAGACAAATTCATTTTTTCGCTAATTTTTCGCTAAAAACAAAAAGAAATCCACAACTTCTTGATAATTAGCAAGTTATGGATTTCTAGTAGTACCCAGAGCCGAAATACTTAATTTACATTCAGTTACCTCCAAGTATGTTTCTTAGCCCTTGTTAATTAAACACTTCCAGATTATTATTTGCGGTGCAAAGGTAATAAAAAGCATTAAATTATCAAAATTGTTGCACCAATGTTGCACCGGAACAAGATTTTTTAGTAACTTTACCCATGGATTTTTAATTTAATTAGTTATGGCAAACAAAGGAAACACTACATTTGGCTTTATGTTAGCCAACCACCCCAACAGATTTGGTTTCTATCCCATAATGTTAAGAATAACAAGGGATAGAAAGACCAAAAGGGTTAAGACGGATTTAGAGGTAAAGAAAGCAGATTGGAATCAAAAGGCAAAAGGCTACAAGCACTTTAGAGAAACAAACCCCAATGCAGGAGTTTATAATGACAAACTCCTTGAAATCTTGCAAAAATATAAAGAAACTTATTGGGAATTAAAAGAAGAAGGTAGTGCATCTGCAGGAAACATTATTGAAAAGGTGAAATCAGAAGATGTCACCGAATCATTCCTACAATATGCGAAAGAACGAACACAAGCCATCTATGATGCTGGAGGTATTCGTAATTGGAAAAAGTACAATGGTTTCTGTAACAAACTTGAGGCATACTTAAAGAGTATCAAGAAAAGTGATTTGCTTTTTGCAGAACTCACACCATCTTTCCTTTCAAAGTTTGATGCATTCCTGCATAAACTACCCAATGAAAGACACCCAGAACAATTGTTGCACCCAAACACTATTGCAGTAGTGTTAAATGTCTTCAAGTCTTTAGTAAATCGGGCTATAAATATAGATGATAAAATGAAGCCCGAACAAAACCCTTTTATGAAATTCAGGTATAGTTCACTAAAGACAGTGAAGGAGAAATTAGATAAAAAAGAATTAGATGCCATTTGGGCACTTGATTTGCAGGAGGGTAGTTTAATATGGCACTGCCGTAATTATTTCTTCTTTTCTTTTTACTGTGCAGGAATCAGGGCTGGAGACCTTATTCAACTTAGATGGTGCAACATAACACCAGAGGGAAGATTAAACTATCAAATGGGCAAGAATCACAAAGGTACGGATTTGAAACTCATACAACAAGCCATTGATATATTGGCATACTACAAAAAAGAGGGTGCAAAGTCCACTGACTATATTTTTCCCCTGCTTGATGATAGTGAAACATGGTGTAAGTATATCACACAAGAGCAAAAGGACACAATGCCACCAGACATGAAGAAAAGAATGTTTGAAGTGATAGGGGCAAAGAATGCACTTATAAATAAAGAATTGGCAAAAATACAGAAATTAGCAGGATTGGAAAAAAGAATATCTTTCCATATTAGCCGCCATTCATTTGCAAAGGCTGCAAAAGACGCAGGAATAGACAACTTGGAGGTTAAGACATTGCTTGCACATACAAACCTATCCACCACACAAAAGTATATGGGAGAGTTTGACACACAACGGAATGATGCAGCACTTGACAACATCTTCAAAGAAAAAGATGATGAGACTGCACTATTAAAGCAATTACAAGGAGTAAATCCTGAACTATTGCAAAAGGTATTGGAAAAACTAACAACAAACAAATAGCCGCATGGAACAAGGAAAAAAGAAAAAGGTAACTATATATCTACCGAACATAAAAGAAAACCCCTGCGAGGAACTAAATGCCAATGAAAAGGCTATTAGAGACATACTGAGAGGCACTCCCTTTGAGGAAGACACCAATACAATATATGAACACCTTGTAAAGTTACAAGGGGCATCGCACCTTACAGAATCTAACACAAAAGCAAGGAAAGAGCAAATAAATAACGATTTGGATGTTACAAGAACACTGCTTGCACTTCATACAATTCCCGAAAGGATTGAACTAAAGTGTGAGCTAAGTGGCTCAATCGGTTTAGCCGCAAATCTTCCTCAAAGCATTGTTAAAGAAACAACATCGCAGATAAGAAATGCGGCAATAGCAATATTTAACCAAAGCCCCAATTTATTTGTTGGTAAAGATAGTGACAATAACCCAATTATATTGAGCCCTACCAATAAGGAACATTTGAAGGCAAAAGAAAAAGAGTTAGAAAGCCAACTGGAGGAACTTAACACAACAAGGAAAAGCATTGGAAAGGCTACTTATACAAAAGAAAGCCCAAACAAAATTACTGATACCTTTAGACAAACTTGTGCTATTAAAATTTTCTGCCAAAGTGATGGCTTTATCAAATGGCAAAAGAAAGCCCAAAGAAATAGAATAATCTTTGAATGTTTGCAAGTTTTTGGATATGTAGATAATGGCAATTACTTAGATGCAAACACACAAAGAAGCAGAGTGAGGGATGCAGAAGAATGTGACATTATCTTTGTTTCACCTCCTTTATAGACCATAAAACAAGCCTACTCATTATGCCCTTTAGGATTATTCCTATTGGGCATTTTTATTTTCTTCAAAAATGGTACTTAATCACCCAAACTTTCTTCAATTAAGTACATTGGGCTCCCAAATAAAACCTACTACCTTTGCATCGAAATTGAAAACAAAAAAAAATTATAAAATCAAAATTAAAAATATGAATAAAATTGATTTCATTCAACAGACCACCACAATGGTCATGCTTCCACAAACAGAGTGGGAGGGTGTAAAATCAGACTTGCAAGAACTTAAAGAACTTGTAAGGGTAAAAAGTAGTGAAGAACAAAATGCACAGTGGATGGAATCTGCTGATGCAAGGAAACTCTTAGGTGTAAGCCAAAAGACTTGGCAAGGGTATAGAGATAAAAGGATTATACCATTTACCCAAGTAGGCAGGAAAATTTATGTGAAGAGAGCCGACATCAACAAGTTCATGGAAGACCATTACATTAACGCAAAATAAGAAAGGGGGTCTGACATGGAAAAAGAATTTTTGCGAAAGCAAATGAGGGTTTGCACCTACCAACTAAAACCCGACACTAAATCCAGTTATTATTTCAGTGGAGGTGAAAGTTTTTTACCCAATAGAGTTGGCATTACTCCAGATGGATTTACCCAAGTACGGAAAAAGGGGAGAAACTTGCAACCGATAGCAGGACAATTTGTTTCTGCATTCAAAAAGAGTGAAGAATCAGTATTAAAACAATATCCCCCTTACACAATCCGCACACAGATTTGGAAGATAGAGGATTACCCTCAATTTATAGGTTATGGCACTTGTGGAATAACCAATGAAAACGGAGAGACACAAGACATAGGGGACTTAATGATTTTTCATACAAACAATAATTGGGAAACAATAACTATCTTCTATTTCACAGGGATGGCAAAACCAGAATTTAGAGATGAGGCTATTAGGTATGCAGCAAGTATTATTTAACAACATGATCAATGAAAATGGGAGTGCTTCACAGCACCCCCACATTGGAAATTAATTTAATTAGTTATGATTGACTTTATCAGTACAACCATATCTGGGTGCAAAGATACTATAAATTATTCACATTTAGAGCTTGAATGTGAAAATAAAAAGTTCAATAGGACTTATTATGCGATAAAAGGATGTGAAGATATGAAAATAATAATCATGCACAACACGGGAGATATACGGTTGAAAGGCAGTGTTCCTTATTTCTTTCAAGGTAATAACTTTTCTTATGATAGGAAGAAATTTGTACAAGCCATAAACTATATAAACAGCATTACAAATATAGACTTTTGGCAGTCTAATATTGATGAGTTTGAATTCGGTTTGATAATGGAAGTACCTATAGCACCAAGAAACTACATTATACACCACACTGCAAAGATAGGTGAGAAGTTAGTACAGAATGAGAAAGGAAAGGATAATGGAAATTTCAGATGGTGGGAAGATAAATTTATATCACTAAAGTTGTATGATGCAGGCAGAAACATAAAGGCTAAACAAAACGAAAACAGAAAACAAGTAATAAGAAATGCTGGCTGGAATGACAACAAAGAATATATCAAGTTTGAAATCCACTATAAAAAGCCTCATCTATACTGGAACAGAGGCAGAGCAATAAAACTATATTGTTTGGCAAACCCCGAATGGGAAGATCGATTCAAAGAGGATTTGGGCGCACCCGACAAACCCTGTGGGGAGAGTGTACGGATGCTAACCCAAAACTGTCGCTAAACGATACATGAAGAAAGGTATGTCTCTGACTCCTTTCACTTGTGCCCGGAAGCATTTGATCTTTGAGTTCAGTGATTCTGCTGAAGCGTTTGTCTGACGTTCTATGAAGTAGTTCAGTATC
>JADLKP010000196.1 GCA_016838945.1 Methanobrevibacter sp. | reverse complement strand
GAATAATAATAATATTATTTAATCATTTAAATTAATTTCATAGAGGATATTATGTTTATAGAAATGCTTACTAGCGGATTTGACATGATCATGGAGATGCTCCAAAGTGGGGGAGTTATCACTTATATAATTCTTTTGCTTGGTATCTATGGTCTTATAATATCTATAAGGAAGATATTTTACCTTAGAAAAATTAGTAAAATCGATGCTACAGAAATTATGGGGACTATTACCTCATCTATGGAAAAAGGAGGAGCTATTGAAGCTTTAAAAAATATCAGTCACTATAAGAACCCTGTTTCAAGAATAATGTCTGAAGCATTGAAAATAGGTTATAAAAACAAAATCGAAGTAGAAGAAAGTATGGAGCAGATTTTCATTGTTGAAATGAGTAAAATGACAAATGGTATCAGTTCTTTAAAGACCATTATTGAGCTTGCTCCATTTTTAGGTTTAATTGGTACAGTATTAGGTATTTGGATGACATTTAAGAATTTAGGTGTAAACCCTGATGCTGCAGCTATGGCAGAAGGTATTTATCTTGCTCTCATTACTACTATTGCAGGTTTGACTGTAGCTATTATTCTTATGCCATTATACACTTATATCAAAGGTTTGATCAATCAGGAAATGGATAAGATTGAATTGGCTACCAAAATGACCAACTGGAGTTATGCAGTAATTAAAATTAGGGTTTATGAAAGATTGCCTTGTGTGATGGAAGCTCTTCAAGAAGCAGAAGGTATTGTGAGTGTGAAAGAAATCACTGACCCTTATTCAAATATTCAAATTTCATTTAAACCTAGTATGCTCGAAAAGAGTATCAGTAACATCATTTTAGAGAAATGTGATGTTAAATCTGAAATTACTGAAAGTAAATTAAGACAATAATTTGGGGCTGATAACTTGGCAATTGACATTAAGCGTCATAAGGAAAAAATGAATCAGGACCAACCTGAAATCAAATTGGTTCCTTTTATTGATATTCTATTTACATTGCTCATATTTCTGGTAGTGACAAGTACTTTCGGAGCTGCAGCTACTGGTGACGACACAGGAACCGGCACTGGAAAACCGAATATGACAGATACTACTGGAGATGCGGAATATTATTTGATACCTGTTGCAGGATTGCAGAAGGTTACTGTAAATGGTATTGACATGTCATCTGAGATAAGAGGAAATGCTATTGGGGTGCATGCAAGAGTGCTTGACCAAGGTGATGTTCAGATTAAAACGAGTGAACATGCCATAATTATTAGGACACCTCCTGATATGAACCCTTATGAGGCAGTTCATAGTCCGGAGTGATGTTAAAATAATTAATTTATTCATTTTTTATTTTCATTCTTTTTAATTTTTTATTTTTTCAATTAAAATTTTAATTCTTAAATTATTATTAATATCTATGCTTTTGGTTTTTAATAATGGCATTTTAAATAATTTTAATTTAACATTCAATAGTTATTGGGGTAAAAAGATGTATTTAGGCAGAATTATTTCAGCAGGAAAAACAGAAGATGGAAAACCATATGTTGCTTACAGAGTTTCAAGCAGGTCTTTTCCAAATAGGCAAGTGAAGGTTCTTGAAGATGAAGCAGCTATCATTCCAAAAGAAGGATTTGAAACAGACATATTCAAAAACTCTTACATTGCTTATGATTGTGTAAAGACTGTAGGAGACATTGCAATTATTTCAAACGGTTCACAAACCAACCCTATTGCAGATAAGATAGCCATTGGAATGAACATCAGAGATGCAATGGCATATTCATTAATCACTATGGATTATGAAAAGGATGATTACAACACTCCAAGAATTGCTGCAGTAGTTAAAGGAAATGATGAAGATTTTGAAGCTTATATTGGGATTGTAACCGATAGCAAAGTATTGGTTGAAAAAATAGAAGATGGAAAAGCTCAATTCATTTCCACTTATGAGAAAAACACTCCTGAAGATGTAGTTTTCTCTGCAGAAACTCCTGATGATGCATGTAAATTCATTTTTGATGAAGGTGCATTTGCTGAGTTTGAAAATCCTGTTTCTTCAGTAGCAGCAATATTTGATGGAAAATGGAACCTAGCCGGATTTAATCCAGAATAATCCTCCAAGCTTTTTAGCCTTTGGCTAAGAACCTTGACTAAAATTCTTTCCATTTTTTTTACTAAATTTTTTTATTTTTTACTATTTTTTTAAATGATTTTTATTAAATTCGATTTTTTTATTTTTTACTATTTTTTTTTAATGAAAAATTCTATTTTAAATTATTCTAATTTTTCGGCCTCTTCGGCTTCTTTTATTTTCTGGACTGTTCCCCAACTTCTTCTAACGAAATCAGGCATTTCATCATATTTGAATTTCTTCAAGAAGTTTTTTGTTTTTGGATCGCTTGGATAACCTGAACCGATTCCATCTCTGTCCTTGGTGGTTCTGATATACTGCTTATTTATTTCTTCAATGATCATATCCCTTTTTGTTTTTGCAATGATTGAAGCTGCTCCAACTGCAAGATAGTTATCATCTGCCTTATGTTCTGCAATGACTTCACAGCTATGGCCTACATATTCTTCCATCTCTTCCTGAAGTCTTCCTTCCTTTACATCCAAAGCATCTATAATGATTCTATCGGCTCGAAGAGTATTTATGATTTTTTTCATAGCTAATTTTTCTATTTGGTTAAGATTAATTCCTTTTGCTCTTAAAGTGTCAATATCCTTTGCAGTAATTACCACTGTTTCATAATCGAACATTTTAGTTAACTTGCGATATAGGACAGCTCTTCTATTTGGAGTTAATCTTTTTGAATCCTTTACGCCCATTCTTTCAATGATCTTTTCTTTTTTCTCAGGTATTACAATACCTGCCATAACCATAGGGCCTAAAACAGGACCTCTTCCAGCTTCATCTAATCCTAGTGTATCCATGTTATTAAATCCAGTTTAATTGTTATTTTATTTATATTTAAATTAGTTTTTTAATATTTTTTTAATATTTTTTTTAATATTTTTTTAATTAATTTTTTAAATAAGTTTTATAAACTAGTTTATTACTAATTATGTTTTTAGAATATATAATTTTTAAGAAAAAGTTCATAAATTGAAAAAGAGAAAGTTTTGAAATGGTGTATAGTTTGGTGTTTAAAAGGAATATTATGGATTGTAAAAAACAATCCATAGTATTTATACGTATAATTAACGCCTGAAATTGTTAAATATTTATTTCATAGCTTTTAAACGTACTTCCGGTTCTAAAGCTAATGGTTCAGCAGCTACGATTGCAGTTCCTTTTGCAACTACAGTCATAGGGTCATCAGAAATTTGAATTGGAATATCTGATTCATCGAAAATTCTTTCTTTAAGTCCTCTTAATCTGGAACTTCCCCCTACTGCTACAGTGTTTTTGTAAATTCCCATCATCAATTCAGCAGGTAATCTTTCTAAGATGAGGTTTAATCCGCTGATGACTTCCTTGATGATTGGTTCTACTGCATCTGCAACTAACATTGAATCGATTACAACTTTTTTAGGTCTGTTAGTTTCTAAGGATTTACCAATAACTTCATAATTTAAGTTTTCAAATTCTTCACTGCAATGAATCATACCGACTTCCATTTTTGCAGCTTCTGCATCGTGAATGCTGATTGCAACATTGTATTTTTCTGCAACCAATTCTACGATTCTATTGTCTATGTCGTCTCCACCTACTCTTACGGTTTCAATATCATTGATTCCACCAAGGGAAATGACTACTAAATCAGTGGATCCTGCACCGATGTCGATTACCATAGTTCCGTTTGGTTCTGCAATAGGTAATCCTGCACCAATGGCTGCAGCTAAACCTTCGCTTACTACTAAAACGTATTCCGCACCAGCTTTTCTACCTATTTCTTCAGCAGCATTCTTTTCTACTTCAGAAGCGTCTCCAGGAATTCCAATGACAATTCTTCCTACGGTTTCTCCTTCGTTAATACCAATTTCCATTGCTCTTATGAGTAATGCTTGTGCTTGTGCAACGTTTTCGATTACTCCTTTTTTAAGTGGTCTTACTGCAACAATGTCTTCTGGGGTTCTGCCTAACATTTTTTTAGCTTCTTCCCCAACAGCAAGCACTGCAGAAGGGTCATCTTTTTTAACAGCAACTACAGAAGGAATTTGGTATAAGTCAAATTTATCTCCTGATGGTTTTGCGATTACGGTGTTTAATGTACCTAAATCAATACCTAAACTATTTTTAACGACTCTGGTTGGTTCAATTTCAACAGCGTCTTCATTTCCGAAAATACTCAAATTTATTCCTCCATTATAAAATAAAATTAAATTATTAGATTGGTTTTATTATATTGATCAATTAATTTTTGTTTTTAAAATTATTAAAATCATATTTTTAAATTATCAAATA
>JADLKP010000195.1 GCA_016838945.1 Methanobrevibacter sp. | reverse complement strand
TAAAAATATAGAAATAAAAATATTAAAAAATGTTGTAATAGTAAGAATATAGAAATAAAAATATTAAAAAATGTTGTAATAGTAAGAATATAGAAATAAAAATATTAAAAAAAGCAAAAAAGATTAAAAATTAGTCATTTGAGTTTATCTCTAATTTCTAAAATCTTTTTTATGTGTTTGCAGTGATTTTTCTTATCACTTAGCTTAACTCCCCCAAATTTCAAGTTTTCCTTTCGGTATTTAAAGTCTTCACAGTCACAGTTAACTGTGTCTTCTAAAAGATCAAAAGTGATAATATAATGCTTATTAGAAGATTTGCTTTTGATATAGTAATCTTCCCATTCATCATTTTTTGAAACCTTTTCAATCATCATCTTATCATTTTACAATAAAATTCTATTTAGACCAATCAAGATTATTCAATGTCAATCTTGATTTTTTCATTTCTTTTTTGTTTTGCTTCCTTAATGTCGTTTAATTTTTCTGTAAACTCTTTTGCATTTTGCAATTTAGTTTCAATTTCAGAAAGCTCCTCCTTAAGCTGCATTTCATCTCTTTTAAGTGAATTGATATAATCTTCACTGCCATTATTGAAATCTTCATAAATCTCCAAAATCTCTCTTGCTGAAAGGATGGATTCTTCCTTCAAGAATTTTTTGGTATGAGGTTTAACTCTTACGCTTAAAGGTTGCAATCTTTCTTTTTCACCTGCTTTTCTTCCAGAAGCTTCTGTTTTGGACTCTTCATAAGCATCCCAGAATTCTGTATTTAAATCTTGCAGGATTTTGACTCTATCCTTAAATATTTGTTCCAAGTCCCAAATATCAAATTCATCTGCATCCTCATAATCCTTAGATTTGAATCCAGAATTGTCAAATTCATAATTATTGCTTTTTTGATTGTTCTCTTCATTGTTTTCAGGCATTTTTTTCTCCCCCAATTAGTTTTTCACACTATCCAAATATTAAATAGCAACATAATGTAATACACAAATAAGTTTTGTATACTATTAGATTGTCATACAAAATATATAAATGTATTCATTTTTATCCAATAATCTATTATAATAACAAGGAAAATAGGAATAGAATTTAATAAAATAAGATATAAACATATAAAGCATAAAAAATATTAGAACAATACGTGAAATAATGAAAAGGATTTACTTAATTTTACCAATCATTGCAGGAATAATGTTTGGATCTACAGGCATATTTGTCAGAACCTTAACTGAAAACGGAGTGGATTCAACCACACTTCTTTTCCTACGTTTCTCAATAGCAACAATATATATGATAATCGCTATTTTTTTAACTGACAAAAGCTTATTCAAAATCGATAAAATGGATATTCCCTTATTCATACTATGTGGATTATGCATCCTCTCATTGAATTTATGCTATAACAGTTCAATCAATACAGTCCCATTATCTCTTGCAGCGATATTATTAAGTACAGCACCTGTCTTTGTATTGATACTTGAATATTTCCTATTCAATGAAAGGATAACAACAATTAAAGTACTTTCAGTAATCCTTGTATTGATTGGCTGTACATTAGTTACTGGATTGCTTGAAGAAAATTCAATCAGCATTTCATTATTGGGAATAATAGCTGGAATTGGTTCTGCTGTCTTTTGGGCAATATATTCAGTATCTTCAAGAAAATCAATTGAAATGGGCAAACATACATTTACAATATTATTGTACTCTTTGATTACAATTGCAATAGTGATGATCCCATTTACCAATTTCACCCAAATTACTGACTTCGTTTACTTGAATACAATCCCAAACATCCTATTTCTGATGTTGCATTCATTGGTTTCATTCGCATTACCTTATATATGCATTACAATATCCTTGAATCATTTGGATGCAGGAACAGCAGTTATTCTATCCTCAGGAGAACCAATAGCTGCACTCATATTCGGAATGATCTTCTATTCTGAAATACCTACAGTACTAATGGTTTGTGGAGTATTCATAACAATTATGGCATTGATTATCTTAAGCAGAAGCTCTTCAAAAAAAGATAGTGAAAATTCAGAATTAATTAATTAATTAATAAAATAAATAAATAAAAAAGAGTAAAAAATTAAACAAATTACCTTATAAGTTTAAGGAATTACTTAATTCTTTAAATCTGTTTCTTATTGTAACTTCAGTTACCCCAAGAGTTTTTGCAATTTCGGTTTGAGTCCTACGTTCTCCAACCAATATGGAAGCCCAATACAAGCTTGCAGCGGTAATGCTTGCAGGATCTTTTCCTGAAGTCAATCCGGATTCTGCAGCTAAATCAATTATTTCAAATGATTTAACTTCCACCTCAGAGGACAGACCTAATTTGCTTGCAAATCTTGGAACGTAATCGTTTGGAGATATGAGAGGTAATTTTAAACCTAATTTCCTATTTAGGAATCTGTAATTTTTACCAATGGTTTTCTTATCCAATCCAGTTCCTTCAGACATTTCGTCTAAGGTACGAGGAACTTTGCATTTTCTGCATGCGATGTAAACTGTAGCAACTAAAAGTTTATCAATGCTTCTGCCTCTGACTAAATCCATATCCAAAGCTTCTCTGTAAATAACTGCAGCCTCATATTTAACGCTTCTTGAAAGAGATAAATTAGAAACTAACAATGCCAATTGACCTAATGCTCTGGACAAGTTCCTTTCACGAGGACTGCTTACACGAATTCTGCCGTTCAACTTTCTTAGACGGTACCATTGAGCCCTATTTTTTAAGTTTCCTTTATTGACATCAAAATCGGTAGATATTCCTCCATCGTGAATGGCAATATCTTTAGGTGCTCCATTTTGACCGTATGAATTACCGTCTTTATCTCTAGCGGTTCCTCTGATTGTGGAATCTATGATATTTTCTTCAAATACCAAACCACATTTTCCACAGGATTTTTCACTGCGGGTGTAGTCGATTGAAACTTCAGTGGATCCACAAACTGGGCATACGAATGCATCAGCTTCTTCAACTGCAGGTTTGATTCCTCTTCTACGTCTTGATTTGCGATTCAAGAGAGAAGAATAATCTCCATCCAATTCATTTTTAAAATTAGTTTTACTGTCTGATACTTTATTTTTGATTATGGCGTTTATTTCGTTCATAGTTATCGTTTTTAATATATTAATTCAGATTACTACTCCATTATCAAAACTTTTGAATAAATAGGGAAAGTATGGTTTTATTTGTAAAGTGGTAGATAACAAAGTTGACAATAAATAGTAATTAAATTATACTATTAAATTAACATAAGAACTAAAAAAAGAAATGTTCTTCAACAAATGAAATTTTAATAAATTACTACAATTCAATTAATTGGCGTTAATTGAAAGCTAAGCTTCTGGTATAACTTAGCACGAATCCAAGTCGTGGTATATGTATGTGTTGGGACTAAGCGTCCCCTTACTTATAGTAGAGTTACTACACTTACAATAATAAAAATTAACAATTGCAAAAATTACTATTTTAAGTGGTAGGTGTTTTATTAAACTAGTTTTCTTTAATAAATTAACATATGGTGAGTTTAATAAAAATAAAAAGATTTTAGAAAAATAATATGATGCTTTTCTAAAAACTTAATATGATTTTTATTGTACTTAAATTTTTTGTAAAGAATTTTGAAAAATTTTAATTAAAGAATTTGAATCAAACTTAAAAGTTGATTAGTAGTCTTCTTTTAAAACTTTTAGTTCTCCAGTTACAATGTCAATGATAAGACCATGTACCGGAACTTCAGGAATCAATGGGTGGTTTTTGATTTTTTCCACTACATTGAGGACATTTTCTTCCTCATCGGAAAATCCACCAATCCATTCTGCCAAATCATAATTGGCAATGTCTTCTTCTTTTATACCTCTTGCAAGCATCTTTTCCTTTAATGCATCTGCATCAGCACCTGCCATACCACATTCGGTGTGGCCAACCACCAACACCTCTTCTGCTCCAAGGTTGTATAATGCTGCACCAATAGATCTAATTGCATCTTCTCCCACAATGGAGTTTCCTGCATTTCTAACTATTTTTGCATCTCCTCTTTCAAGTCCTAAAGCTGGTTCAAAGAAGTCGATTAATCTGCAATCCATACAAGTTAGAATAGCTAACTTCTTTTGTGCATGGTGGGACATTTCTTCGCCTTCAAAATTTTCTACAAATTTCTTGTTATCCTCTAAAATACCATCTAATATAGTCATAAAAATTACCTCAAAAACTTTAAGACTGATAAAGAAAATCAATTATCAATAGTCTTTAAAATTAGATTATTGTGTATAAAATCAGTATAAATTCAAGTAAGAAAATCATACTATTTTACATAATCATATATATTTTCCAAACTATATAAAAGTATCTTAATTTGTATTGAAAAATAATTATTTCAATAAATAAACGTTTAAAAATAGTTGAAAAAATTTAAAAAATTAATA
>JADLKP010000194.1 GCA_016838945.1 Methanobrevibacter sp. | reverse complement strand
AAGAAGTTAATTTGTTAAAATAAAATATTAGTAGAAGAATAAATGTTTTTAACTTAATTTTTGGTTTTTATAATTAAATTTATTTTCATTTTACAATATATAATTTTTAAACACATATTCTACAAATCTAAAAATTATTCTAATTATAATAAATTCACATAATTCATACAAAAAAGAACAAATAACTACATATCTAATGTAGATGTGTCTCCTAACTCTTCTCCTGTATCTTTTGCACGAAGTATTCTTCGCATTATTTTTCCACTCCTAGTTTTAGGTAAATTATCAACACTAGTTATCTCACCAATAACTGCTACAGGACCCAATTCATGACCTACATGTTCTTTAAGTTCTTCTATAAGTTTACTATCAAATTTATATCCTCCTTTAAGAATTACAAAAGCTTTGATAACTTCTCCCTTTACTGGATCTTTTTTACCTATAACAGAAGCTTCAGAAATAGCAGGGTGGCTGACCAAAGCAGATTCAACTTCTGAAGATCCAATACGATGTCCAGCAACTTTGAGAATATCATCACTACGTCCTTGAATCCAGAAATAACCATCCTCATCTTTTCGAGCAAGATCACCAGATTTAAAAACACACTCTGGGAAATCATTCCAATATGTGTCTAAAAATCTTTCATCATTATTTAATAGAGTTCTAAACATTGCCGGCCATGGTTTTTTAATAACAAGATGCCCTCCTTGACCTGGAGGTAATGAATTTCCATCATCATCAAAAATATCCGCTTCAATACCCGGAAATGGCTTTGCAACAGAACCTGGTTTTAATGAAATAGTAGGTGTAGGTGCTATTAAATGCATACCATTCTCAGTTTGCCACCAAGTATCTATTATAGGACAATTTTTATTACCAATATTTCTATAAAACCACATCCATGCTTCAGGATTAAGTGTTTCACCAACGGTTCCTAAAATTCTTAAAGAACTTAAATCATATAATTTAGCATATCTTTCACCAAATCTCATTAAATGTCTAATAGCTGTTGGAGAAGTGTAGAATTTAGTTACACCATATTTTTCAATGATTTTCCACCATATTCCAGGATCTGGAAAATCAGGCCCTCCTTCATATATTATAGATGTTGTTCCTAAAAGTAAAGGACCATAAACTGAATAACTATGTCCAGTAATCCAACCAATATCTCCAGTACACCACCACAAATCATCATCATGAATATCAAAATTATATTTTAAAGTAGTAGCTACACCAACCATATATCCAGCTGTAGTATGTATAACGCCTTTAGGTTCTCCAACACTCCCCGAAGTATATAATATAAATAAAGGATCTTCAGAATTTAACCATACAGGTTCACAGTAACTTGATTCCCCTTCGACTAATCTATCATACAACAACTCTATTCCTGATAACTCCGCTAATTCATAAGACTCTTTAACATGGTTTATAACTACAACAGATTGAATACTAGGACATCTTAAGATAGCTTCATCAACTATATTTTTTAAGTCAATAATTTTTCCCCTCCTATATGTCCCATCTGCTGCAATCAGTATTTTTGATTTAGAATCATTCATACGTTCAACAAATGATCCTACACTTAATCCAGAATAAACAACATTATGTATAGCACCTATTTTAGCACAAGCTAACATTGAAATTATAGATTCAATACACATTGGCATATATATAGAAACAACATCACCTTTAACTACACCTAAGTTTTTTAATGCATTTGCCATTTTATTGACATGAGTATAAAGCTCATAAAAAGTCAATTTGATTTCTTCACCACGTTCATTAATATATATAATAGCTAAACTATTTCTTTTACCTGTTTCTATCCAACGATCAACTGCATTATAGGTTAAATTAATTTTACCTCCAGTAAACCATTGATAAAATGGTTTATTAGATTCATCTAGAATTTTATTCCACTTTTTAAACCAAACAAATTGTTCAGCTTTTTCAGCCCAATATTTTTCAATATCTTTACCCTTTTCAATCTCCTCATCCCAATTTTTTACTAAAGATCTATTTAAAACATCTTCTTTTGGTTCAAATACTCTTTTTTCATGAAGTAACACATCAGTACCCCTAAATTTTTTATTAGACAATATTACACCTCATTAATTTAAATTCGTATAATTTACACTTCTACATTTCAATTAAAAATAATTCATCATTATTAATAATGATAAATTATATTTTTTTAAAAAAAATTAATAATTGATTTTAAAATATAAAAATTATGAAATAAATTTAAATTTATTTAAAAATATTAAATAAAATCATAATTAGAATAAAATCAACCATAACTTTATTATTTTTCCAATATCAATCTCATATCAACAGCTAAAGCACCATCATTATCATCAAATACCATCAAAGGATTTATTTCAAATTCAGCAATTTCAGGGAAGTCTGTAACTAATTGTGAAATTCTTAAGATGATATTAGATATAGATTTTATATCTTTAGGATTATCTCCTCTACTACCCTCAAGAAGTTCAAATGTTTTAATATTCTTAATCATATCCCTAACTTCAATTTCATTAACAGGTGCAATAGCAAATGAAACATCTTTAAGAATTTCAACATAAATTCCACCTAAACCAAACATCAACATTGGCCCAAAAGTAGGATCCTTAATCATACCAATAATAACCTCAGTTCCATCAGATATCATTTTTTGTAATTGAACGCCGTCTAAAACAACATCAGGCACAATTTTAGGAATTCTTTTCATCATATCATTATAAGCTATTTTAACTTCCTCTGCATTTTTCAGATTTAATTTAATTCCGCCAACATCAGATTTATGTGAAATTTGTGGAGATAAAATTTTCATAACAAGAGGATATCCGATTTCTTCAGCTACTTCCTCAGCTTCTTCAACTGTGGTAGCAACTCCTGTTCCAACAGTTGGAATTCCATATTCTTTTAATATATCAAAAGACTCAAGTCCAAGAGTGTAGTTTCCTTTACTCTTTGCCTCATTAAATATTTTTCGAATTTTTTCTTTATCAACATCAAACTTAGGAGCCTCTGGATAAATTCTATTTTTAATAAGATAATAATCATACAAGCGTTTCATACTTTTTATAGCTCTTTTAGGATATAAATAATTAGGAATTTCATGAATAGATAAAATAGTTTCAACTTCATTGAAACGAGTTCCTCCAAAAAAGCTACATAAAATTGGTTTTCCACATTGTTTTGAATATTTAATAGCTACTTCAGCAATTCCAATAGAATCTGTTACAGATTGTGGAGTTACTAAATATATAATTCCATCCACATTTGGATCAGCTACAACATTTTTTAGTGCAAACTCATATCTTTCTGCACTAGCATCCCCTAATATATCAATTGGATTTTTAACACTTGCTGTTTCAGGCAATCCCTCAATTAATTTAGCTCTAGTTGAAGGAGATAGTTCAGCCATCTCTAAACCATATTTAATAGCAGCATCAGTTGTCATGATAGCTGGACCCCCAGCATTACTAATAATTGCTATTTTATTACCTTTAGGAAGTGGTGAAAATGAAAAAGCAGTAGCATAATCCATTATTTCGTCAAGAGCATTAACACGAATTGCACCACCTTTAGTAAATGCTGCTTCATAAGCAGCATCAGTTCCAGCAATTGTACCAGTATGTGAAGAAACAGCCGCAGAACCTTCTGTAGTTTTTCCGGCTTTAATTAAAAGAAGTGGTTTTTTCTGTGAAGCTTTTCTACATGATTCAATAAATTTAGAACCATCATTAATACCTTCTAAATATGCTACAATAACTTTTGTATTTTTCTCATCAACAAAATCCGCTAAAGCATCATTTTCATCTATTACTGCTTTATTACCCAAACTAATAATTCTAGAAAATCCAATTTTTCGTTTATCAGCATAATCAAGAATAGCAGCCATAATAGCTCCAGATTGAGTTAAAAAAGAGATTTTTCCTTTTTTAGAAATATCTGATGCAAAAGATGCATTCATATCATTGTAAGTATTCATTATACCTAGACAGTTTGGGCCTACAAGTTCAATATCATATTTTGTAGCTAATTCAATTAATTCACTTTCGAGCTTTAAACCTTCTTCTCCAATTTCTTTAAAACCCGCCGAAATAACAATAATACTTTTTATTCCTAATTCAGCACATTCTTTAACTGTGTTATTAATTAAAGGGGCAGGTATTGTTATAACTGCTAAATCAACATACCCATATTCAGAAATAGATTTATAAGTAGGAATATCAAACATCCTTCCTCCTCTAGGATTTACAGGAATAATATCTCCTTTATAATAACTTAAAAGAGAAATCATTAAATCATGACCAATCTTCCCTTTTGTTTCTGATGCACCAATGATAGCAATAGATTTTGCATTAAACATGTCAAGCATAATATCACCTATTAATTATAAAATTTTTAAATTGTAATAAATTCTTAAAAAAAACTTTTTACATTTTTAATAAG
>JADLKP010000005.1 GCA_016838945.1 Methanobrevibacter sp. | reverse complement strand
CATGTATGATTTTGATACTTCTTAAAAATGAAATGTAATTCTTTACAATGGATACTATAATTATAATTAAATATCTGAATTAATAAATAAAAGATTAGATTAAAAAAATTTTAGGATTAAAAAGTGGGGGAAACTATGAAACATAAATCAAAATATATTTCAATTTTGATTTTAATCTTTATTTTATTTAGCATCACTGCAGTATCTGCTAGTGAGAGTCAAACTGCTGCAATTGATGCTAATGACAATCACATATCTGAAGATGCCAATTTAATGAAGGAAAATCAGATAGATGATTCATATGAGGAATCTCAATCAAATAATGATTTAAATCAAAACAAATTATACACCTCCAATGAAGAGGAGGATTATACTTTTAATCAAGCCCAAACAGATATGGGAAATTCAGACAACACCTTGATACAAGCTGATGGTGATGGAGATGCAGAACCTGTAGAAGAGGACGAATACTCTTTTTTAGCCTTATATAAATTAATCAACCAATCAGATGAAGAATTAACTCTTGAACATGATTATAGATTCAATGAAAGCTGTGACTACGATTTATTAAACATATTAGACTATCCAGAAATAGAAATAGATAAAAATAGATTTATCCTCAACGGTTTAAATCATGTTATTGACGGTGCAGGCATAGGGGCACAATTCAGTCTTGAAAATAGTGCAGGAGAAATCATCATTAATGACTTGACATTTAAAAATTTCAATATAACAGCTTTTTACTGCAGGGGAAAAACAATATTAAATAATGTTAACTTTACAAACTGCTCTGACCCACTGCTTGGAATAATTTCAATATCTTATGCTGAGCTGATTGCAAACAATTGCAGTTTTTATCAAAACCATGGTCGCACTATCATATCAGAATCTTATTCTAATATAACTCTAAATAATTCAATTTTTTCAGGATATGCTAATGGTACAATGATCAAAGGAAATAGAGGGCATTTAAGTGTCTACAATTCCATTTTTGAAAATTTCACTTCTGAGAGTGGAGCCATAATTAATTTCAAGGGAGACCGCATTGAACTAGTCAATTCAAGATTTGCAAATGCATATTCCGAGACAAGTGGGGCAGCAATCCTTGCAAAATACTACCCTATAAACATAGGAACTTCCTCTAATCCTCATTATATTCCATCAGACCCAATTTTGATTAAGGATTGCATATTCGACAATCTTACATGCACCAACGATGGTGGAGCGATACATATAGATCTTGATTCTGGATCTTATAATATCCCTAAAATCATGAATATTGAAGGTTCCAATTTTACCAACTGTAATTCCCGTTTTGGTGGAGCAATATCCATTTTAGGAGGAACATTGAATATCAATGAATGTAATTTCATAAATAATACTGCAAGCTTCAAAGGAGGAGCAATCTACTCATCCTGGACTAATTTAAACATTACAAAATCAGATTTCCAGAGCAATACTGCAACTAAGAATGGAGGGGCGATATTCTTTGACAAGCACAAATTGCTCATTAAAGAATCTAATTTCACATCTAATAAAGTGCTTGAGGAATCTAATATGGCAGCAAATGCGATTTATGCCCATGATGTGGAAGTGAATTTCTCAGATTCCATATTTAACAATGGAGGAGTAGCTGTCTACGCAGACTTTGCAAACGATTCAAAAATTGAAAATGTGGAGAAGAACGATGATATTTTCTTAATGGACAATCATAATTATATTGTTTCAGTAGAAAGCAAAGGAATTAAACTTAATTTCACAGAAAATGAAATAATTGTTGATACCCTTCCATCCCGCTTTGATGCCCGCGACTGGGGATGGGTAACTCCTGGAAAACTTCAAGGGGACAATGATGACTGTTGGGCATTTGCTACAATAGCATCCATTGAAACCTCTCTTGCAAAATCCACTGGAACATTATTCAATCTGTCACAAAACTATGCTCAGAAACTCCAATTAAAATATTATGATGTTGGAGACTTAAGAAACAGCTTAACCGGTTTTTCATATAGTGGATTAGGTTACGCGTTAAGTTGGTATGGGGTTTTACCTATTGACGGTCCTTATGATGATAGGGGAATGATTGCAGATGAAGACATGGATGTTGAGAGGATTCATGTTCAGGATGCAATGTTCATCTATACTGGAAAGAATGACACCATAAATTTAATAAAACATGCCATAATGAAATATGGGGCGGTTAGTGTTCAAGGCTGGATAGAGAAACCTAAGGAAGAAATCCCAACTGAGGGTGAGGATATTGCCATTATGGACCATGGCACACATTTCGTTTCAATTATAGGATGGGATGACAATTATATTGATCGTTTCTCTCATGAAAGAGGAGGCTGGATATGCAAGGATTCTTTAACAGGATTTAGCAATATGAGTTACACTAATTTCCCAGATGTCGATTACTATGCCATCGTGCCTCAAAGAGTTGCCATAGCTTATATCTTTGAAAATAACATTGACTATCATATGAATTACCAAACTGATTTAACCGGTTTAGCTGGCTTCGATGGAAATTATACCCTTTATTCCAATGAATTCACCTCTAAATATGATGAATTGATTGGTGCTGTAGGAACTTACTTCAATGAATCCGGAATAAAATATTCCTTTGACATATTTGTAAACAATAAGAAGGTTCACTCCCAAACCGGAATAAGCGAGTTTGCAGGATTCAGAACAATCATCTTAAATAAGTACATTCCAGTCAAAACAGGAGACCAATTCAAGGTTGTATTCAAAAGCAATGCAGTCCCATATCAGGCATGGTCTAGAGTGCATTATATAAATGGAACATCTCTTGTAAGCAAAGATAATAAGAGTTGGACTGATTTAGCACCTTTAAACAAGACAGTTTGTCTTAAAGTCTACACAGTAGCTGATGATACCAAAATAATCAACAATAAAAACATTACTGTTGACTATGCTGGAGGTTCCTATTTCCGTGTAAAAGTTGTGACAGCAGAAGGCAGAGCTGTTGGAGCTGGAGAAAGTGTTAAATTCACCATCAACGGTAAAGGCACAACAGTAAAAACAGATGACAATGGTATTGCAAAAATAAAAATAACTGACTTGCCTGGAAAGTACACAGTAACAACAACATACCGTGGAAAAACCTATAAAAATACTGTTACTGTAAAACAAGTCCTTAAAACAACTAAAACAAGCGTAAAGAATACTGACAAGAAACTTGTCCTTAAGGCAAGCCTTAAGATCAATGGAAAAGCAATTAAGGGCAAGGTTATCAAATTCAGATTCAGAGGAAAAACCTACAAGGCAAAAACCAATGCAAAAGGAATAGCACAGGTAACAATCAAACAATCAGTTATCAAAAAACTTACTGGAAAATCATATGCTGTTAAAGTCACTTACCTTAAAGACACTATTAAAACAACTGTAAAGGTGAAGCAAGTTCTTAAAACAAATAAAGTAAAGATAAAGAAATCAGTTAAGAGGTTTAAACTTAAAGCAAGCCTTAAGCTCAATGGCAAACTTGCTAAAAAGAAACTAATCAAATTTACCTTTAGAGGAAAAACCTACAAGGCAAAAACCAATAAAAAGGGAGTGGCCATAGTTACCATCAAAAAAGCAGTTATCAAAAAGCTTAAGAAAGGAAAAACATATTCTGTAAAAGTAGCTTATGGTAAAGATTATCTAAAGACAACTGTTAAAGTAAAAAAATAAAGGATAAGTTCCATTCTTTATTTTAGAATACTGGTAGGAAATATGCCATTTCATTAAAATTATGAAATGTGAAAATTAGGTTGTAGAAGAAATGTATTTAAATAATTTATTTTCAGATGAAAAAGTCAATACTGGAAGACAAGCAGAATTGGATATTGCAAAGGCATTTTCAATAATCTTTATGGTTTTCGTTCATGTGGTATGGATGATTTTTTCTTTTGACAATAACATCAGCAATGGATATGCACTTATATGCTCAAATATTTTAGGAAGACCATGTGCTGCACCTATTTTCATGTTTTGTATGGGCATAGGAATTGTTTATTCAAGACACAACAAATGGGGTCAAATGATAAAGAGAGGAATAACTTTGTTCCTAGCAGGTATCGTAGTAAATATCTTTGAATTCTTTATACCATATTATGTTTACGGATATCTTTTTGGCAGTTGGGATGTTTTCACAATAGCTGGAGGATTATTGCTCTTTTGTATAGATATTTTAGAATTTGCTGGTTTGACATTTATTCTACTGGGCATTTCCAAAAAATTGAAGATTTCAAATGAAACTCTCCTAATCATTGCTATGGCAATGTCCATTTTGGGATCTGTTTTAAGATACACTGACTTTGGAATGCCTGTTTTGAACTTGTTCTTCGGTTATTTCATTGGAACTAAAGGTGGATTTACAGCATTCCCATTATTCAATTGGTTCCTAATACCTGTTGCAGGATATGTGTGGGGACAATACTTTATTAGAGCAAAAGATAAAAATCAATTCTTTAAATATTGGCCAATATATCTCATAATAGCTTTAATTTACTTTGTTGTCTCAACTCAAATAAGCAATGGTTTCCTAACAGACATCCATCAATATTATTTCATGACCTATATAGATGCTTTATTCTGTTTGCTTTATGCTCATGCAAATATAGGTCTTTGCTACTATTTAAGCAAAATTTTGCCGGATATTATCATTAAAGCAACCACAATATTAAGTAGCCACATTATAAACATTTATGTTACTCAATGGCTATTTGTGCCTTTAATAACAATATTCATAGCTTATATATTTAAAGGCATCGTATTTACTGATTGGATGGCAATAATAATCTCAATATTCGCTTTGGGCTTATCCATAGATATAGTTCTAAGGGTAACAAAAAGAATAAGAGGATTAGATGAACGTATTATGGAAAGAAGAAAGTTTGAAAATAAATAGAATAATAAAAAAAATTAGTTAAATAGGTCTTTTTACATTTAACCCCCTCTTTTTTTAAATAAATAAATTCAGCTTAATATTCAGTTCAATAATGCTGTTCAATTATCCCAATTGGGATTAGTAGGTTTCTTAAGGGTTAAGAATAAGCATACTGCAAATACAACTATTGCACAGATAATTGTAATGGCTAATCTTTCAAGGGAATAGTCCTGCACAATTTCAACCATTCACCAAACCAAACAAATGCAATACCTATTGGAAGAAGATACTTTACAATAAAAAGCCATGCTTTACCCAACTTAATTGTCCTTGATTTTGAATTCAAGTAATCAACCAAGTTTTCAGCCTTGTATATCCAAGCAAAGAGTATGCATTCAAGGATTATGCAAAACAGTACTGCAATCTGATTGATATAGGTATCAACATATTCAAGCAATGTACCTCCGAAGGCAGTTGCATAGACCATTGACATCAACCCTCCGATAATACATAGTGCTGTCACTGTCCTTTTTCTGGATATGTCAAATTTATTTTGTATTGAAAAGGATAATGGTTCAATCATTGTCAAAATGCTGGTAAGCCCTGCAATGAAAATTGTCAGGAAGAACAATGGCCCAATGACATATGCCCACTGACCTAAAATATTGAATACAGCAGGGTAAACTACAAATATCAGTCCAGTGCCTTGGCTTACAAGATTGGAAATAGGTGTTGCAGTTTGCAAGGACATATAACCTAAAATTGAAAATACTGCAATAGCTGAAATATTTTCAAAGAATGAATTTGCTAAAGCTATTATAAGGGTATTGGTAATTATATCGGTATCCTCCTTTAGATAGCCTGCAAATGTTATTGTTCCACTTAATCCAATGTTTAAAGAGAAAATGATTTGACTGAAAGCCAACATCCAAATATTGAAATCAGTCAAAAGTGACCAATCAGGAGTGTACAATTCAGCAAGACCAATTGAAGCACCAGGAAGAGTGACTGAGAACACAACGATTAAAATCATGATGACGAATAATAATGGAACCAAGACTTTAGAGACTCTGCCTAACCCTTTTTCCAAGTCCCTGTGAGAAATGAACCAAACAAGTGCCCAAACAATGATAATGGCAATAGCAACTAAAGGAATGAAATCCATAATTCCACTTATACTGGTTGTTGAATGTGTAAGAGTGCTTGAATAGAATAAATTTGGATCTGCTCCCCAAGCTTTAAACATGCTTAAAAATATGTAGATTCCATCAAAGCTCAGCAGGCTTGAATAATAAATCATTACTGTAAGCAGACAAAGGGGAATGAACCATCCTAAAAATTGCCATCTGGAATCAATCCGAGTGATTGTCTTGGCGAATGAGGCCTTGAACTTGAATCCGATACCATATTCCAAGAAAAGAATAGGGACTCCCATAAGTAAAATGGCTATAATGTAGGGTACAAAGAATGCGCCTCCTCCGCTGGAATAAAGCACATATGGGTATCTCCATATATTTCCAAGTCCAACTGCAGAGCCAATCATTGCTAAAATAAATGATAAGGTTCCACCCCACTGATTTTCACTAGTCATGATATTTTCATCCTTAAAAAAAAAATTGAAAAAAATGCAAATGTTAATTATGTTATTAGCCATTAAAATACTTTTGTCTAAAAATTTAAAATAAATTTAATAAACATACAAAATCTGATTTTTATTTATTTCAATCATTATAGATAATTATGTTAAGTATATATAATATTAAAAAATAATAAAGTAATAATAAAAAATGAACAATTGAATAGGTGACAAATATGGAATATGAAATACGTGGCGGATCATTCCCTATTGTAATCTGCACATTGCAGGAAGGGGAAACCATGAAAAATGAAACTGGTGCAATGTCCTTTATGACTTCTGGCATGAAAATGGAAACCAATACTGGTGGAGGCCTTTTAAAAGGTCTTGGAAGGGCATTATCTGGAGACAGCTTATTCTTAAACTTCTTCACTGCAGAATCAGACAATCAGCAAATAGGATTTTCAGCACGTACCCCTGGAAAAATTCTCCCTATCAAATTAGATGGAAGCAACACATTCATCGGTCAAAAAAGTGCATTCTTGGCTGCTGAAGACAGCGTTGAACTTGACATATACTTTAAAAACAAACTTGGAACTGGAATATTCGGTGGAGAAGGATTCATTCTTCAAAAATTCTCTGGAGAGGGAATGGCATTTATAGAAATCGATGGTGAAGTTATTGAGCATGAACTGCAACCTGGCCAAACCTTACTTTTAGATCCTGGACATCTCGCTGCAATGGAAGAGTCAGTTTCATTTGATATAGAAAGAGTAAAAGGAGCTAAAAACATATTGTTCGGTGAAGGATTATTCTTCGCTAAAGTCACCGGCCCTGGAAAAATATGGATTCAAACCATGCCAATTACAAAATTGGCTGAATCATTAATCCCATACCTACCAACAAGCAGCAGCAGCGGATTTGATTTCTAAAAAAAAGTTTATTAAATCAGCGATGCATTTGATTTTCTAAAAAAAAGTTTATTAAATTAGCAGTGCATTTGATTTTCTAAAAAAAAAGTTTATTAAATTATTAATAAACTTTTTCTTATTTTTCTTTGAAACTTTTTCATCAGACTTTTTAATGCTTTTGCCCATTAAGGGCATTTCAACTATTTTTAAATATTTAAATTCTATCCAATTTAAAGCAATACTTTAAAGCTAATTAACTATTTTTAAATATTAAATTCTGCCCAATTTTAAGCAATACTTTAAAGCTAATTGACATGAATCAGTACATACTCACATTTTGCCTCATTTCTGAATGGCCATCCCCAACCAGTCAATCCTGAAGACACTATATGCTTCATGTTTCCAAAGTCATATTCACCATACTTCTTAATTCCCATTAAATCATATAATATGGCATATGGGAATACCTGTCCTCCATGAGTATGGCCTGAAATTTCCAGGTCAGCTCCCGCAGCGGAATTTTCATCCTGCCCTATAGGTTGGTGGTCTATGACAACAATATATTTGGATAGATCACTTTCATCAATCAATTCACTGAGATTTGCCCTTTGAACATCCTCATCCCATCCAACATCAGCTCTACCTACGAGGACAATATCATTGTTGAGTATTATCTTATCATCTTCCAATATTGTTATTCCACTGCTTTCAATGGATTGTGACAATTCCTCATCAGTGAAGGTCCTGTTTCCATTCTCATAATCGGTTTCATATGGTTGCCTATCATGGTTTCCATAAACATAATAGGTCCCATAAGTGGAATTTATTAATCCGAATTCCTTAAAGACTTCTTTCATGCTTTCTTTAGGTGTACGTTCATCAACAATATCCCCGCCTAAAACAACAATGTCCGGATTCAAATCATTCATTTTTGAAATGCTTTCTTCAACCAATTTTGGATTTTGGACAGTACCATAATGAACATCACTTACAAATAAGATTGAATATGATTGATTTTCTATCTTGTCAGTGCTTAAATTATATTCAGTCAAGTCAATGTGGTTCATTCCATAAACGCTTCCTGCCATTATGATGGCAAAAATGATAATTGCAAATATTCCCTTCTTATGAATTCTTGGAATGAAATTCAAATGTTTGCCTTTCAACAGATATTTCCATAGAAGATGGACCATATCTGCAATTAGGGATGAAATGAAAAGGTACAATGTCAATATAGCTGCATTTGACCATATGTTCAAACAGAATAAGAATGCCAACACTGCAATGATGGCACAGATGATAATTTTCTTATTTTTTGATAAATCAGAATCATTTAGAGCATATCTTATTCTAAAAAATGAATATAAGCCAATTACAACTCCAAATAAGATTCCTATAATCAAGTACTCTTCAAAAAAGCCTAATGTGAAAAAATGTATCGGATTCATAATTAAATGTATATTAACCCATTGATTTAAATTTTTTCAAATTTCTCCAATGATTGTAAAATTGATTTATTTGCTTCAAATATTTCAAAGGATTTGGCTAAAATTTTTCAATAAAATACATAAAATACATAAAAATTATACAAAATTTAAGGAATTCTTCATAATTTACTAGAAAAAGTAATAAAATATTAAATAATAGAAAAATAAATTTATTATTATGTTTGGCGAAAAGGAAAATACTGAAGAAAAAATCATGAATGCAACATTTGATATTCTTCAAAGAGAGGGGCTTGCAAAAACAACTACTAAAAAGATAGCTGCTGAAGCAGGGGTTAATGAAGTAACCATTTTTAGAAAGTTCGAAAATAAGAAGAATTTGATAAATGCTACTAAAGAGTTCTATTTAAAAAAATTTACAGATAAATTAGAAGGAAACTTCGATTACATTGAAGACGAAACTATCGAAGAGTATCTTAACAAAACCTTTTATGGAATGTTAGAATTTGAAGAGGAAGATGCTAAGATTATTAGAGTAGCTTTGGGGGAAGTTAGAGAGAATCCTGAAAACAAACTCTTGATCTCACAAATCGTTGAACCTGTCTTCAAAAAATTAGAAGGATTCTTTGAATTGCAAATAGAAAAAGGGGAAATTAGAGAAATTAATCCTAAGGCTATTTCATTAGTATGTTATAGTATACTCTTCCAATCAATAATGATATATCAAATACACCATGACAATCCTGATTTCAAACCAGAATTCACTGGTGAAGATATTTTAGACATTATATATAATGGAATAAAATAAGAATCATTTTATATGATTGATTAAAATGGATGAAATCTTAACTTAAAGATTTTTTCCAGTTTTTTCTTTTATTGAATTTAACCAACTCTTTTTTAAAATTTCATCCATTTAGACTATTTTTAAACTTTTTTCTAAAAACTTAAAAACTAAAATAAACCATTCATTATTTTTAAATTTTTAAACAGCGAATTAATATCCAATTTTTAATATTTTAAGATGCAAGCAAGTGCTTGCATGCGAAAATATTTATATACTGATTTTTTGATATATAGTATTGTGATACGTAAATCACACTTAATTAAAAGTAAAAAGATTCCCCAAAATATACCTATAAAAAAATTTTAGTGATAAAAGAATTAAAAGAATTTACGATTGTTTTAATTGTTTTATCAAAAAATTAATTGTTGTATCAATGTTTTATATCAAAACATGACAACACAGGAATTTTTTTGTCGCGTGAATAACCCCCTCATTGACGTGACAGCCATATCAAAAGATTCTAGTAACAAATCAATTCGAAACAGTCCCCCTCATCTCGAAATACTAGAATGTTTTGATTTTTATAAAATTTAAAGAGTTTTAAGTGATTTCTAAACACACACTTAAAATTCTTCCCCCTTTTTTTAAAAATTTTTATTGAATTGCTAAACTGTTATTTTACTGTTTTACTGTTTTACTGTTTTAACTATTTTGCTAATTTACTGTTTTAACTATTTTGCTAATTTACTCTTTTAACTATTTTACTACTTACATTTCATATTCTTTTTCAAAAGCAGATTTTTTAATTTATCAAAACGTATGCTCCTAATAAAATAGCTAGCAGAATAATATTTATAGCTGTAAATACAATCAAATATCTCATTTTAAATTCTTCATGCTCTCGAATTAGGATCTTATATGAAATCAGATTTGCCATGGAAGCGATAAGAGTTCCCAATCCGCCAATATTGATTCCAATTATGATTGCCTCATAATTTGTACTGAAACCGCTTAGCAATATTGCAGAAGGAACATTTGAAATGAATTGAGATGCAATCACCCCCCAAAGAACCTCATTTCCAACAATCCAAGTCTTAAACAATTCATTGAAAAATGGAACATTCTCCAAATTGCCGATTAGGATAAAGAGTGCAATGAATGTTAAAAGCAGGAAATAATCCACACCAAGAACTACTCTTTTCAAAAAATGATTGCTGTCAATTTCAATCTTTGACATAGTCGGCAAATCAATATCATCTTTAGGAATAAAGAATGACAATATCACTAAAAATATAACAGATATAATAATATAAGGCAATAGAATCATGAAAAATGATAGAAATGGAATATGGGACACTGTATACATTACAATATTATGTGGAGCACCAATAGGAAGGACCATACACCCTACATTAGCTGCAATGGTTTCCAAACTGACTGTGAATATTATCAAATCAAGCCTAGCAACTTTTCTCAAAGCCAATAATGTGAATGGTACAAAAATAATCAATGAAACATCATTTGTAATGAATATTGAGCTAAAAAAACAAGAAAATACCAAAAATAAAACAATCCCACGAGTATTGGACACTTTAGCCAATAATCTGCGAACCAAAATCTCAAAAACTGACAGATTTTTTAAAATCTCCACAATTAGCATGACGAGAAAAAGAAGCATAATTGTTTCCCAATTTATATAATTTAAGTAATTCATGCTTGGTTTAACAAAAAAACAAGAAACAATAGCTAAAATAAGGGATATGGAGAATATTATCTCTTTTTTAAAAAAATTAAAAATTTCATCTGTCAATTCATTCATAATAATATTTTAGTGAATGTATTATAATAATTTATTTAAAAATAAGAAAAAACGCTTTTATTCATAAAAATGTCATTTAGATTTGAACATTTAAGATTTCAATTAAAAAATATAAACACTTAATATTAACCATTAACATAGTTAAAATAATAAAATATATTTTTAATATTATTTTAACAATATGTTTAATATATTTTAATATAACATATTTAAAATATTTTAAATTTTAAACATTAACGATATTAGTAAATATTTTCAATCTTTTTACGATTATTTGAGAGGAAAACTATGAAAAATAAAAGAAATATTTACATGCTGTTAATATTTCTTGTGTTGATGATTACAATATCCTCAGCAAGTGCTGCAGAAGATGTTACAAGTGATTTAACAAGTATGGATGATAACGAAGAATTCAATTTAGAAGAAAGTCAAAATTATGAAAGCATTCTAAATGAGGATAACGAAAATCTTGTTTTAGAAGAAAATAATGTAAATGAAGAGCCTATTTCAAAAGAAAGTGGTGACGTATCAAAACTATCTGAAAACATAGGAACATTTACAGATTTGGATAATGACATTAACGGCAATGATGATACAGAGTGCTTTAAATAAGAATTATGTCTTTAATCCCGATTCTGATTCCGCTTTTGTAGATGGGATTATTATTAAACGTGCAGTAACTATTGAAGGTAATGGAATAACAATAGATGGAAACCATTTAACACGTATTCTTCAAGTAAGCGGCGAAAATGTGACAATCCTCAACATAAATTTTGTTAATGGTGAAACCGATGAATATAGTGGTGGAGCTATCTTATGGCAAGGAAAATATGGATCCCTTTCTGACTGCAGTTTCATAAATAATACTGCTCTTGTAGGGGGAGCACTTATGATGATGGGTGCAAATACTGCGGTTTCCAATTGTACCTTCATAAATAACTATGCTATTTCTCAAAATACCAGAGCAGGAGGAGCAATCTATTGGTATGGAGATAATGCCGCCATCACCAACTGTACTTTTAAGGACAATACTGCAAAACTTGGAGGTGCTATTCATCTCTATTATAGTTCAGGAACCATTTCTGATTCTGTTTTTATAAATAACAGCGCAGAACAGAGTGGCGGAGCAATCTACACTGAAGAGATTGATGGTGCCATTTATGGATTCGACAGCCATAATTATCTTAATATCACCAACTGTACTTTTGAAGAAAACCATGCAGAAATGGATGGTGGAGCCATAAACTTATATGGCAGCGCAAACTGTACTGTATCCAACTGTAATTTTGCAAACAATGCCGCAGATGACGGTGGGGCTTTCCATGCAGATGGATTAATGAACAATACCATATCCAACTCTAAGTTCACAGACAACAAAGCAGAATACAGTGGAGGAGCAATCTATTGGATCAGTGCAAATGGTTCCGTATCTTACTGTAACTTTACAGGAAACATTGCAGATAATGGTGGAGCAATCTTTTGGTATCTAAATGATGGATCCATTACAGGTTCTAATTTCATAAACAACACTGCAATTAGATATGGTGGAGCTGTTGATGGAAAAGGAAACGTGACAAACTCCAATTTCATAGAAAACAAAGCAGAGAATGGTGGAGCTATGGATGGTGGAACTGCTACAAACTGTACCTTTGAAAAGAATAATGCAGAATCTGATGGTGGAGCAATAAACAAAGGAAATGCAATAAGCTCCAACTTCACAGAGAACAATGCAGGATCTACAGGTGGAGCAATCAATGAAGGAAATGCAATAAACTGTAATTTCATAAACAACACTGCAAATTATGGAGGGGCTATGAACGAAGGAAATGCAATAAACTCCAACTTCACAGACAATAAGGCATATGAGGATGGTGAAGAGCCAGTTCCAGGGGAAACCAAAAGTGATGCAATGCTTGAAGGTATTGCAGTGAAATGTATTTTCATCAACAATGAATATCACGAAACTGAGGTCTATTCTACTGCCAACTTAGTCACTTCCGATTATACTTCCACATATGATTCAGGAGAAGCATTAGATATAAAATTAGTCACCTCTGATAATCATTCATTAGAAGACATCCAAACTAAAATCATTGTATATCAAAATGGTGAAGAGGTCGGAACCTATTATGCTCCAAGTGGAGATGGTTGGGAAGTCAGCTTAAGCCCAGGAGAGTATACAGCTACCATAAGCATTGAGGAACTGTCAGAAATAGCTAGCGTCGAAGCCAACTTAAAAATAACTAAAGCATCAACTGAAATTTCTGCATATGATGCTATTTTTGAATTTAATACAACCAGACAATTTATAGTGGTTATCTTGAGGGATGGAAGCGGCAAAACCATAAAATACGCTCCAATGACTATACAAATTGATGATAGTGTAAAAACCGATATGACCGATCAAAATGGAGAAATAAGAGTATCCCCTAGAAATCTAGGTCTAGGACCACACAGTTACAGTCACTTTCAATGAAAATGAAAACTACACTGGAACAGAAAAAACTTCAATAATGACTATCATTCAATCCAGAACAATGATTGATTGTGACGACTATGTCGGCGAAAATGGTAGCGATGATGAAATAGTAATCACATTATATGACAGCGAAGCTAAAGTAATCAAAGGAGCAGATGTAACTGTTGATATAAATGGTCCAAAATCCTACACAACCGATAATAGAGACCAAATAAAAGTTCCTGTCAGCGAATTGCAAGCAGGATCATACAATGCACTTATCCTATTTGAAGGAAATGAAAACTATTCTTTATCATATAAAAAAGTAAGTATATCTATTACCGATTCAACTGTATTGGATATTACAGTAAGCGCTAACGAAGCAAGCTATGGTGAAGACACAATCATCACTATAGTCGCTAAAGATGGCAGTGCATCTCTTGTTGCCCTAAATGCTGTCAATATAACCATTGGTAATGTGACTCAAGAGTACCCTGTTTATGAAAACGGAAATGTGAAAATCAGCGGTTTGAATGCAGGTGAAACAGAAATCACTGTTTCTGTCGATGACGGTGTTCATAAAGCCGCCAGTGAAAAAATCATCGTTAAAGTCAAACAGGCTACAGATGTTCAAATCATACTTGATTTCCCTATGTATTGCACTTATCTTGATGATTTTTATGTAAACATCACTGTAATTGATGGAAAAGGCAATTTGATTAATACAACTGTTATGACACAAGTAGATGGGAATATTCAGACCCCATACTTTAAAATAGTAAATGGAAAAGGAACTGCTCCATTAAATGGGCATAGACCTGGTTTCCATCTTGGAGGAGTGATACTATTAGATTCAAATTACTTAGACACAGCCACATATAAACCTTTCTTTATAGAAAAAGCTCCCACCACTGTAATTGTACGAGCTAATTCCATTAAAGAGAGTGAAAATGTCATTGTTGAAGTTTGGACATATAATGCAAATTATATAGAGGGTTATACAGTCATTACAGTAAATGATGTCGATTATTCCGTTAAAACTGATTACCTAGGATATGGCATTTTAGATATTAAGGATTTACCTGCAGGCAATTATTCAGTAATTGCCAAATTCATTGGTGATGAATTTAATGATGAAGGTTATGGTGAAACTTCATTTACAGTAAGTGAATATAACAATGTAACCGTGAAAATGATTGGCGGCGAAGGTAGCATTATCTTATCTTTCACTGATTCCAAAGGAAGGGCAGTTAATGGTAATGTTAACGTGACCATTAATGGTGAAATCAAATATTACACCATAACCGATGGAAAAGTTATCATTACTGATTTAAGCAGTGGTGAAAAGGAAGTTACCGTAAATTATCCTGGTGATGACACTCACCCCCCTATAACCTTAACTCAAACCGTTTTCGTATCCAAAGGAAAACTTTCAAGCAAAATTAGTTACAATAACATGACAACAACCGCTGTTGATGTAGATACTGATGGTAGAGTAGGGGAATACTTCACCATTACATTAACAGACAGCGAAGGCAAAGCATTGGCAAACAAGTTTGTGCAAATCGGATTTAACGGTAATGTTTATAATAGAACAACCGATAATGACGGAAAAGCAAAACTCCAAATCAACCTCAAGAATGCAGGAACCTACACATTTGCAAATGCTTCTTAGGTGATGAAAACTACAACGGATCATTTGCAGTAGCTAAAATTGTTGTAAACAAACAGAAAGGAAGCTTAACCGTTCCTAACAAATCTTACAAAGCAAGTGCAACAAGCAAAACCTTAACCGCAACATTCAAATCCGCAAGCGGAAAAGTAGTAGCTAATAAGAAAATCACATTCACCGTAAACGGTAAATCCTACAGCGCTACAACCAATGCTAAAGGTGTTGCAACTGTCAAAGTAAGCCTAAACAAAAAAGGAACCTACAGCTTCACTGCTAAATTTGCTGGAAACACAATGTATGCAGCAATTACAAAAAATGCAAAACTTACCATAAAATAAGAATAAATAAATAAAAATAAGAATAAATAAAAAATAGAATTTAAAATTTTAAGAATAGTCAAAAGACTATTCTTTATTACTTTTTTTAATTAGGTTGGTCTATCTGTATTGAACTTGTCTTTGGATCTTACACCGACCAATGAAGCAAATATCGCGAGGATACAAGCAACTGTACAGATGCCGCAGATGATTTGAGATGCTTGAACGACCATGCCCGCATATTTGGTAGCAAGTGGCAAGCTTCCCATGACCCATGCAAATACCAAAGTGAGAAGACCTAAACTCATGGTCTGACCAATTGTTCTCATTGTTGCTTGAGAAGCGGAAGCTGTAGGAGCATCTTTTGGCGGAACTGAACTCATGATTGCATTCATGTTTGGGCTTGAGAAGAGCCCCATACCAATACCCTGCAAGATCATAGCGATAATGACAAGGTAAATCGGTGTGTCGCCATTCAGGAATGTAAGAATCAAAAGAGCCACAGTTGCAATTCCCATACCAATAGCTGCCAATTTCTGCGGGTGTATCCTATCTGAAAGCTTACCTGCATTAGGTGCCATAATCGCCATAATAATAGGAGTGATGATCAAAATCATACCTGCCATCTGTGCATTCCATCCTCTAACGTATTGGAAATGGTAATTTAAAATGGTTGTAACTACCATAACTGCAATGTAACTGCATAATGCCGCAATGTTTGAGGAAGTGAACTTCTTGTTTTTAAACAAGTTCATATTGAATACAGGAGACTTTTGCCTAAGTTCATAAGCTCCGAATATTACAAGAATAATAAGTCCAAGAATAGTCAATATTAAACCTGTACTTGTTGTCAATGTGGTAAATCCATAAATGAACAATAGAATCCCTATTCCATATAAAATGGAACCGATTGTATCGATTTTATCATTTTCATAGGTTTTCCACTCATCTGTAATTCTCCAAACCATAAGTGCAATACAAAGCACTAAGAATGGAATTACAAAGTAGAACATGGATCTCCAACCTAAATTATGCACCAGGAATCCGCAGATTACAGGCGACAATGAAGTTGCCAAATAAACACCAGTTACAGTAAATCCTAAAGCCTTACCTCTGTTTTGAGGTTTAACCGCTTGCACTACCATTGCCATAGCAGATACATTCAAGAATGCTACACCTGTACCTTGAAGCATACGGAAAATCAGGAAGGATTCTGTTGAAAATGAAAGCACAGCACCTATTGAAGCTAATAAATAGAGCAATACCCCTCCAAACAAAGACTTTTTAACACCAAACTTACCTGATATCTGTCCTGCAGGAACTGTGAATACAGCAACCACAAGGAAAAATATGGTAGGAACCCAATTTTGAATAACATTATTCATTGCAAATTCCTGTGCAATAGCTGGTACCCCTATAATAATCCCATTGGATAAGAATACTGCAAAGAATGAAGTAATGAATGATACAGCTATTACCACAGTTTCTAAATCAAATTTCATAACAATCCCTCTTTAATAAAAAACTCATAAATTTAAATTTAAATTGAAAATTTTCAAAAATAAATTTCATAAGAATCCCCTTTTTAATAAAAAATTCATAAATTTAAATTGAAATATTTCTAAATCAAATTTTATTTTTCACCTTTTAACATTATAATTAGAATTAAGTAAACCTAACTTGCATTTGTATTGAATTCATCTTTAGATCTTATTCCCACAAGTGAAGCGAATATTGCAACTATACAGATGACTGTACAAATTATACAAACTATTTGAGATGCCTGAACAACCATTCTAGCATATTGGGAGGATAGTTTTAAGCTTCCCATAATCCAAGCGAATACAAGGGTAAGAAGACCTAAGCTCATGGTCTGGCCGATTGTCCTCATTGCAGATTGTGCTGCAGATGCATTTGGAGTTTCGTTTGGAGGTACGGAACTCATGATTGCATTTGTATTTGGAGTTGTGAACATTCCCATACCGATACCCTGGAAGATCATTGCAATGACTATGAGCCAAATTGGAGTGTTTGCATCCAAGAATATCAAAATCAAAAGGGCCAAAGTTGCAATTGTCATTCCAATAGCTGCCAATTTCTGTGGATGAATCCTATCAGAGAGCTTTCCGGAATTAGGAGCCATGATTGCCATAATGATTGGAGTGACTATTAGAATAAGCCCCGCCATTTGAGCATTCCATCCTCTGACATATTGGAAATGATAATTCAATATTGTGGTAAGTGATGCAATCGCAAGATAACTGCATAATGCTGCAATATTAGATGAAGTGAACTTCATGTTCTTGAATAATCTCATATTGAATGCAGGAGTGTCGACTCTGGTTTCATAATATGCAAAGACAAGAAGCAAAATGAAACCTATTGCAACGCTAAGCTTACCCATAGTGGTCATCAAGCTTGTAAATCCATAAATGAAGAGCAAAATTCCTATTCCATAAATGAGATAACCTATACTGTCAATCTTATCATTTTCATATGTTTTCCAATCTCCTGGAATCTTTAAAACCATCAGTGCAATACAAACAAGGAAGAAGGGTATTGTAAAGTAAAACATTGCCCTCCAGCCAAAGTGATAAACCAAAAATCCGCATATTACAGGAGACAGGGAACCTGCCAAGTAGACACCGGTTACAGTAAATCCTAAAGCCTTACCTCTGTTTTGAGGCTTGATTGCCTGTACAACCATAGCCATTGATGCAACATTTGAAAATGCCCCACCGATTCCTTGAATCACTCTGAAAAATAAGAATGACTCGCCAGAGAATGATAAGCATGCCCCTATTGAACCAATGAGGAAAATCAAGACGCCAATCCCCAATGATTTCTTTACACCAAACTTGCCTGACAATTGCCCTGCAGGAAGAGTGAATATGGCTACAACAAGCAATGCAATTGTGATAATCCAGTTTTGAACGACATTGTTCATTCCAAACTCGCTTGCAATTGATGGCACCCCTATGACTATCCCTGCAGATAAAAACACTGCAAAGAATGATGTGAGAAATGATACAAGCACTACAGATGTTTCTGAATCAAATTTCATATTATCCCTTTAAATAAACATGATTGAAATACCAGATCTGCATGAAAGCTTAAAATTACAATTCTTCCACTAATTTCATGCCATTGATAGCTATTTCCTTAATTCTTTCAATAAATTCCAGGTCTTCTTCTGTTATTCCCACTTCCTTTTCCCAATCCTTAGAGATTTGTCTAACCTTAGGAGCCAATTCATCCCCCTTTGAAGTGGTCTTTAACATGTATTTTCTTCTATTGTCTGGATTGACTTCCCTTTTGATGAATCCATCATCCTCTAATTTCTTCAAGGATTTTGCAATGTTTCCCTTGCTTTGACCAGACATTATAACCAGATCATCCTGTGAAATGCAAGGGTTATCATAAATCATCATGATGTATCTTACTTCATGGCCTAAGTCAAATTCAGCAATCTTAGACTTTAAGTATTTGAAATGATTTTTAGATAGATTATGTATCCATGCAACTAAAGGAGAGCTGTCCATTATTCCTTGAAAGCTTTCACTTTCCATTATTTCACCAACTTAAAAAATTTAACAAGTACTTACTTTCAAGATTATATTGTCTTTCATACATTATAAATGTTTCATTTGAAACAGTTAAAAATGAAACAATTAAAATTCAATAAACAACATCGATACAATATTATTTTAACATTAAAACAATTTAACAAATTAAAAACAATTTTAACTCCTTAAAAACTGGTTAATTTATAAATAAGAAAATATGAATTAATATTGAAGGTTTTTATTGCTTAAATAAAAATATTCCTAAAAAGGAGAGATTATATGAAACCGGAAGAGAGCAATATTCTCAGAATATTCCTTGAAATTATCAAGATTGTCATCTTGATGCTAAAGGATTAATTATGTAATTTGCCTGTCAAATAATAAAAAAATTTGAGTTTTTTATATTTTTCCCCTGGTAAGTTTTTTCCTTCTACTTAAAAAAATTTAAATATAATTAAATGTAAACTAGAAATAAGAGAATTTTGATTTTTCGGTTTCAAAATTGTCTCAATTTTTTAGGAAAAATTACGGTTAAGAATTCCTTGGAATTCTTAACTTTAGTTTTAATGCTTTTTTTTAAATAATCTGTATTTTAAATTTTTTTAGTTATAATTAGCAATATCAATTTTTGGAGATAATATGAAATTAGTCATTCAAAGAGTAACAAATGCCAGCGTAGAAGTTGAAGGAGAAATCACAGGCCAAATTGAAGAAGGATTAATGGTGTTGGTAGGTTTTGGCCAAACTGACAGCGAAAAAGAAGTTGAATATTTAGCAAGAAAACTATGCAAACTCAGAATATTCCCTGATGATGAAGGCCGAATGAACAGATCAGTGCAGGATATCAGCGGAAAACTTCTCCTTGTTCCTCAATTTACATTATATGGAAAAACAAAAAAGAACAGACCTTCATTCCATAAGGCATTGGCTGGCGATGAAGCTACAAAATTATTTGACTATTTCGTTGAAAAATGCAGCGAAGAGGTTCCATGTGAAACAGGAGTCTTTGGTGCATTCATGAATGTAAGTTTACTCAACAATGGTCCAGTAACCATCTTGCTTGAAAAAGAGTTTGATGAATAAAAAAATAAAAATAAAAAAAATAATAAATAATAAATAGAATACTTCTAATTATAAAAAATAGCAATAAGGCCATTTAGGCCTTAAATTAAAAATCAAGGATCAAATTATCTTATTATATTTCAAGAGTGTTTTCATCATCAACAATGACTTGGAAACAGACCCTTTTTTAATCTTTCCATGAGGACTGATCACCTCACAGGTTACAGCTGGAATTCCTTTTAAATTTACCTCATCTTCCAAAGCACCAGGATACTCAGCCCCTGCCCTTTTATAAATCTTGATTTTTACCTTTGCATGCTTTGCAATGTATTTGGCTAATGTTGCACTTTTTTTAGTAGGCTTATAAGATCCGAAAACCAAATCCTTACCTGGCTTTCCACCAGGCCTTGTAGCATGGAAATCACCATAGGAATTGCATTTGAACTTTTTAATCAATTGAACAGTTTTATAAGAGATTGTTCCTTTCTTATTAGCTCTCTTATTTAAATGAACTCCTTTATAATCTCTCACATTAGCTGCTGTTCCCTTAGGATTCATAAATGGCATAACATAAACTGTACCTTTAATGTAATGGGTCTCCAGATACTTGATCAATTTCATTGCAGCAACCTGAGAAGGCAGTTCATTCCCATGACATCCTGCTGTGATGAATACAACCTTTTCATTTCCACCTTTGAACTTAATTACAGGAGTTCCTGATTTTGCCAATTTGATTATCTTCTTTACAATAGCTGAATTAGGAACATTTGCCTTAATCCTTTTGTTTTTAAGCACATTTGCTCCAGATTTCCATTTGTAAAGAGTAATCTTATAATAATTTTTAACTGTGTATGTATTCTTTCCAGAAATACTGCCTGCATAATACTTGATTGTATATTTTCCAGAATTGTAATTGAGAATAATGGAACTTATTCCACTTGCATTGGTATAAACCTTATAGGTCTTTCCATTGGCTTTGAAAGTAACCAATGTATGATTTATAGCTTTTCCATCCTTATTAAGCACCTTAACTGAGAATTTAGCCTTTTTGCCATAATAGATGCTATGTTTTTAGTGGATGAAAACTTGTAAGGAGTCTTATTGAATTGGACAGCAGAACCATTATTTGAAGAATTAGAGACTGCAGGGTTGCTTCCTGAATCATTAGTATCAGTTGTATCTACACTTTCATCAATAGCTGAATCAGAACTGCCATCACCATCGAGACTGTCAGAATTATCCAATGATTCATCTCCATTAACGTCAATGGATGGACAGGAATCTTCTGAAACAGCATCATCAGCGCTGGCTGCTGAGGCTATTAAAAACATGCTTAGTAAAATCAACAATAAATATCTTTTTTTCATAGTTTTCCTCTCAATTTAGAATACAATACTAATCAATGCAATAAATAATACAATACAATCAATGCAATAAATAATACAATACAATCAATGGAATAAATATTATGATATAATACTATTTTTTTAATTATTTGCTTTTAATCTTATCCATCAAACCGGACTTTCGTGCATAATGGAAAAGATAAAGCTGAGCATATCCTGCATAATCTCCAAAGTGTCCTATGCCGAAATCTCTGGTTTGGTCTGCTGAAATCTCTTTTCCATCAAAGTATAAGTGAGAAACTATTCTTTTTATCCAAACATCAGATGGGAATGCTTCTTCAAATCCAAATCCATACAATAAAATGCAATCTGCTACCTTTGCACCTACACCAGGCAATTTTAAAATCAGATCAAATGCCTCATCATAGTCCATAGATCCTATTGCCCCCATATCAATCTCATCAATCAGCATCTGACTTGCCTTTACCATATAAGGCGCCCTATAGCCGACACCACATGACTTCAGATTATGGGTATAGCAATCGATCCCATATCTGCGACCATCTGCTTCAGCCTCTTCGATTGGAGTTTCATAAAAGTCTAAAAATTGATTAGGACGTGGAAAACCATAGAAGAAACCATCATCAAATTCCACCTTTTCTCCCCAATTATGCTTTATCTTGTCAATTGATTTTGTCCATCTTGCAATTGAATTGTTTGCAGAGCATATTGAAGAGATGATGCATTCAAATTGGTCTTTTGCAATGAATAACCTTAAACCATTGCAAAAATCAATAGAAGGGGCCAATTTTTCATCAGATAAAAGAAAATCATAGAACTTTTTCAAGTCAAAATCCAAATCATAGATTTTGGTCAGCTCATTTTTTATTTCATTTTCAATAATCTTGATTTCATTATTTGACAAATTATTTGATAAATTATTTGTGTCAAAAAAATTAGAAATTTGATGATTTCCTACTTTTTTAGGAAACTCATGTAGATAATCGAAACTATTTAAGTCATTTTTATCTTGTGATAGCTTTAAAAGAATTGGAAGGCCATTTAAATTGATAGTTTCATCATTAAGTTCATCAATAATTGAAGGAACTTTTAAGTAAATTAATTCATTAAACTCATCCGTATTTCCAACTGAATTTTGCCTCCATGGAGGCTGTGAAGTTTGACCTGATTCTTGGGTCAGTTTGAGATTGATCAATGAATTGAATTTGAGATTAGTCATGCTTTCACTCTAAAAGGTTTCTCTGATTGGGACCCCTTTTTCCTTTAAGTATTTCTTGACTACTGGAACAGGATATTCATTGAAGTGAAAAATGCTTGCTGCAAGTGCTGCACTGGCATCAGCCACTTCGAAAGCTTCGAGAATGTGTTGAGGGTTTCCTACCCCTCCTGATGCAATGACTGGAATATCAACATTATCGTTGATTGCCTTTGTTAAAACAAGGTCGTAGCCGTCTTTTGTTCCATCTCCATCCATTGAAGTGAGAAGAACTTCACCTGCACCTCTGTCCTGACATTCCTGTGCCCATGCTATGGCATCCATGCCAGTGAACTCTCTGCCCCCGTATATACTGCAGTCAAACCATACTTCTCCTTGCCCACTATCCACAATTGTTTTTCCTTTTGCAGCTTCCTTGTCCTCTTCAACATATCTCCTTTTAGCATCGATTCCTATTACAACTGCTTGAGATCCTACGACTTTGGATGCATCTGTCAATAGCTGAGGATTGTGAATGGCTGCAGTGTTTGTGGAACATTTGTCTGCTCCTGCCTTAAGCATGCGAGTGTAATCTTCTACTTTCCTTATTCCTCCACCTACACATATTGGGATGAATACATTTTCAGTCAATTTTTCTATAACATCAACCATGGTTCCTCTACGTTCATGGGAAGCAGTGATATCCAAGATAACGATTTCATCTGCTCCATCTTCGTAATATTTGGTAGCAAGTTCAACTGGATTTCCAGCATAACGGATCTGCTTGAATTCAACTCCCTTTACCACTCTGCCTTCTGGAACCTGCAGGTCACAATCTAAACAAGGAATAATTCTTTTGGTAAGCATGATAATCACTAAAAATATTAAAAATTTTATCTACTTGTATCTTTATTTTATTTAATTAATATTTTTAACTAATAATAATTTATTAATAATTATTAACTATTAAGAATAAACTAATAATAAAAAAGTGATTTTAAAATTGAAAAAAATGAAATTAAAAGTAAAATTTTAAAAAAGATAATAAATAAATTAATATAATAGACAATTATTGTTATAGATATGAAAATAAGAATAACAATAAAAACTTTTTTTTATTGGGCCTATAGTCTAGTCAGGATTATGACGTGGGACTTCGGATCCCAAGGTCGGGGGTTCAAATCCCCCTAGGTCCGTTTTTAAAAACTAAGATTCTTCTTCTATTGATTCCAAAATCAATTGACCCTCATTGAAGAAGAGGATGTCCAATCCTTTTTCTTCACATGCCAATAGGATGTCTTCCAAATTTGCATACTTGGCAAGTACTGTGGCATCATAAGTGGTCTTATCTATTTTAATCAATTGATAACCTAATACTTCCATCATATCTCCCCTTTGATATTTTCTTATAATTTTAATTGTACTGGTTTTATATAAATATTCTCTTTCTAAAAATTCTCCAAAGATTCTCTAAACCTTCTCTTCCAATGCAAAATTATTGTTCTTCATTCAATAGTTGCTTGATTTCTCTCCAGTTTGGACAGAAATTATCCATAAGCGCCTTGAATCTTGGTCCGTGATTGAATTCAATCAAGTGGCACAATTCATGAATCAGAACGTATTCAGTGCAGATTGGTGGTTTTTTAGCCAATTTTAAGTTTAAGGTAACCCTTTTATCCTTTCTGCAGTTACCCCAATTTTTCATGTTTCTGATTTTGATTTCTTTTGGCTCTTTTCCTACAAAATATGTGCATTTATGTAAAAAGTAGTCTAAATTTCTATTCATTTCATCTCTATAAAGCTCAAACAAGATCTTTTCCCTTTGCTTAATGGTGGATCTCTTTGGAACAGGAAGATAAATAATATGCTCTTTGGTGTCATAAAATGCCTTTTTTGCATTGTCATTGCTGATTAGCTGAAGTGTGTATGGCTCTCCCCAGATATAATGAGTTTCCCCGTCTTTGTATTTTACTTTAGGCTTAGGAGGATTTTCAAGCATCTTTGCTCTAGTTTCTCTAATCCAATCTATTCTTGACAATACAAAATCATTTATGGCATCATCTGATAATCTCTTGGGAGAAGAAACCTTAACAGTGCCGTCTGGCTTGATTCGAAGGTATAGATTCTTAATATTCTTTCTCTCTAAAATTATGGAGATTCCTTCAATTTCAATTTCTTCTCTTTTTACTACCATATTATCACTCATTATGAAAAAAAGAAACTAGCGGGTATACACTCCCAACCAGTGAAAAAGTTTTGGTCAAGGTTTTGCGGCCCGAAGGGCCGGAAAAGCTTGGCGGAAAAGCTTGGGTTAAATAATACGATCATCATTAATTACAATAGCTTCCTTAAAGAACTCTGGAATCAATGACTTATACAATGGACTCTTAAGAAGCATTTGAATGTCTGAATCCAAGATATATGTTACACAGGAGTCGTCTTCTGCTCTCATTCCCCTTCCATATGCCTGCATTAAAGTCATTGCTGTCTTATATGCATACCATCTTTGGTCCTTCTTCATTCTCATATGAACCTGCTTGTCTCCAAGATATGGGAATGGTATCTTATAGATTACCTGGAATCTGCACTTGTCATAAGGCAAATCGACACCTTCACTCATAGAGGGGCTAACAAGAACCAATGGGTTTTCATCCTCTTCAAAGAATTTCAATACCCGTTCCCTATTGTTGTTTCCATGGGCAATCAATCGTGTATTGTATAGATTATTGATAATATACTGTTGGCACTTATAGCTGTGAGTATGGATCAGCCCTTTCTCTCCTTCATGCCTCTTTAAGATCTTCTGCAATATTTCAATTGACTTTGGAGCGGATTGCTTGACCCTATTTTTTGACATCTTTCCGGCTAAATTCAATTCAATTGGCCTTTTTTCAACTGAAAATGGGCTGTCAACTTGAATGTGATAAACTTCACGTGGATCTAATCCTAACCATTTTGAAAACATCTTATGGGACAATATGGTTGCACTTAAGAATATTACAACATCCCCATGTTTGAAGAGATAATCTTCAGCGTAATGATTGACTCTGAGAGGCTTGAATGACACTCCATTTTCATCTGCATCGATTACCCAGTTCCCTGGCTCTTTTTCAAGATTGGTTTTAAGTGACTTCAATTTTGCAATGGTGGAATTGATTCTGTCAGCCTTGTTTGTAGGTAACTCCTTAATCTCAATATCGGAATAATGACCTTGAATTGCATCAATTTCCATAATCCATTCACCCTTTTCATTGCTTTGAAGGGTTTGAGGACTTATGACCTTCTTAATGTCCTTTTCAAGCTGACGATTGTATAAGTTAATCTCCATTGTTTTCATTAGCTTATCTTCAATGTTATGTGCCTCATCAAGAATCAATAAGGTTCTTTTTCCGAAGTGCTTTACATAATTCAGCTCCAAAATGGCATAATCATAATTCATCAATGTGATTGGTGAGTTGATTGCATTAGCCTTCTGTTGCCAATAGCTGCAGTGGTCATTGGTTTGGAAGAAAACATCGGCTCCAAATGAATCCTGAAAAGCCAACTCTCCTGTAAGTGTTGGATTTTTGCTTATTCCATAAGGACAGAAGAACTTGGAATTTTTCGGTGCTGTCTTACATGCACCCATATCACAGGTAACTTCCAATCCATCCTTCAGGCAATCAAAGTTTCCCCTACCTTTAACAAGTGGGAAATCAAATTCATCTGCATATTGCTTTTGAAGCTGCTTTGTCATTGTCAGAATATATGCAGATTCATACATACGAGCTAAGGTAGAAGCTACAGCGGATTTTCCAGTACCTGTACCTGCCTCTAAAATAATATACTTATAACCTTTTGAGATTGCTTCTTCAATGTCTGCTATAATCTCCAATTGACCGTCCCTTGGCTGTTCAAATGGAAAATTCTCTATAATCTGTTCTGGAATTTCCGGATACTCCTCTTTCAACCTGTCAATTACCTCTTGAGGAAGGTCATGTTCTGCAATATCATATACTTCTGCAACAGGAAGGTCCAAATCTTCGCTGACTGTTATTGGCTTGCGATTCTCATATTGATAAAGGCCTTTAGCCCCTTTAGATTTATTATTGCTTGAAGAAGAACTTTTAGACTTCTTTTCCTTTTTCTGATACGGGTTTTTGGTTCTATCTGCAACGTATTTTCCACATACGCAATTACTTTTAAGCATCCCACAATTTGGGCAAAATATTGAATTTGACATTACAATTATATTAGAAATAAGTTATATAAAAAGGTTTTAGAAAGAGCGATTGAAAGGTAATATTTATATTAAAAAATTGATTTCAATAGGTTAAATTGATTTTAACTTGTAAAATTAGGACAATAGGAAAAAATAAAAAAAAATAAGACCTAAAGAAAGTTTTATAAAGTTTAATTATAAATAATTACTTTAGGACAATGATTAATTAGTAAAGTAACTTTCTTTACTAATTTTCAATTATATGATGATCATTGAAAATTGTAAAGTAAGTAAGCAAATAATTATTTATGAGCTAAATCAAACTTTCAAACTGTCTTTTGATTTGGAGGTCTTATAAAAGGATTTCTATCAGAAGATATAAAACTTGATTTAATGTTTTGGAAATATGATCCAAAAATCTATTTTTTTTAATATTTTAATTCGACAACCATATACAAAATTTCAATTTATTCTAATATTCTAAAGAGCCTAATTCAGAAATTGTTTTATAAAACTCTTTCATAGTTCTTTGGAATTTTTCTCCTTCAGAAGCGGAAATCCATTCAAAACGGAACCTTTCCTTATCAATTCCAAACTCCTGAATAATTTCTTTAGTCAATAGGGCTCTTCTATTCCATTTATAGTTTCCAGCGTCATAATGGCAGTCCCCTATATGGCAACCACCTACAAATACTCCGTCAGCACCTTCCTTAAATGCTTTGAATATCATTGAAGGATTCATCCTTCCAGAACACATAACCCTTATGATTCTAATATTCGGAGGATATTGCATACGAGCGGTGCCTGCAGTATCAGCACCACCATAACAACACCAATTACAACAAAACCCTACAATTTTCACATCTTTTGACATAAGATTCACCTAATCAAAATTTTCCTTTAATGGACTGTATAAAGGAGGTTTTTCATCACCAAGCCCTGCTTCGTAACCAACTAAATCTGCATAAGACCTTTGAAGCTTATGATAGATTTTTGATACAGGAATTTCCATAGGACAAACATCTTCACATTGGCCACAGTTAATGCAACTGAAGCTCATATGAGATAATCTTACTCCTTGGAATCCTAATGGGTCAGGTGCAGAGTCAGAACCATCTTTAAAGTAATCCTTTTCAAGTTCACATTCGCGACACCAGCAGATAGGACAAACATCTCTGCATGCAAAGCATTTGATGCATTTGTTCCATTGCTCTTTCCATTCATCAACACTTAGATAATTCTCACCAAAATGGTCCTTTTGGTTTCTTTTACCCATATTAATCATGATATTCTCTACTTTCTCCCTAATTCCTAAAGCTTTCTCTGAAGGTTCTTTTGTTTCAATGAATCCTTCTGATATGGCCTTATCAAGAATATCCTGACCTTTTTCAGAGTTTATTTCAACAAATGTCCATCCAGGTTCAGAACCCCAATTACCGCAAGCAAGGTCTGCATTACGAGGAACCTTAAGGTCACATCTTTGACAGTTTTCACGACGGCCGTAACCTTGCTCTTCCAAATCGTCAATTTTTATGCCTTTTTCAGTTCCATCTTCAAGCTCAATGATAAATTGACCTTTATCAATTTCTTCCTTAATAACCTTTGAAGGGTCAACATCATAGAATTTTTCAATCATCTTTTGTGCAGTTTCAGGTATTACAGTACCTCCACAGTTTAATCCGACAGTGAAAATCTTTTCCGGATCAATTTTGTGACGTTTGACAAGCTCATTAATGGCTTTTGCATCACATGGCTTAACTGCAACAGCAATTCTTTTATCTGGAAGATATTTGGAAATCAAATCTGATACCATAGTTGGAGCACAATGCAAGGAACCGCAAGTTTCTAAAATCTCCCCCGCATCTGTAACTAAGCGAGGAATACCATCATAAATATCTTCACCTTTAGAAAGGGTCAAAACACCATCAACGACATCATTGGCTAAAAGATATTGGAAAATGGAACTTACTGCTCCGCCACAAGCCCCATATTCATTAATCAAATTTTCATTGCTTTTTGCAAGAACATAATTTCCACTCATAAAATCACCTATAATTTAAATTAAGCAAGTTCACAAAAATTTCTATTTCACTTAAATTTTCATCATTTGAATTTACTGAGGAAATGAAATCCTGCCTTAAACCCTCTGCATTAATAAAGGTGCCTGATTTTTCAACCCAAGTTTTTCCAGGAAGAACCAGATCAGAAAGTTTTGTGAAATCGTCTTCAAAATTAGATACGTTCATTATGAATCTGCCCTTAAAATCATCTGCAGATAAGAAATCTAAAGGAGTGGCATTAACTGTTATGATCGCTTTGGAATTTGAAACAAATTCCCTAATTTCTTCAGCATCTAAAGAAGGCAAAATTTCCATGGCTCCCTTAATGTTAGCTTCTTTAAATACTGGGAGCAATTTTGCACCAGTTTCTATAGATAATTCCTTTAAGATGTTGAAATCATCCTTATTTTCCATCTTATTGATTAAAATGACAGATTCATTATCTAATTTAGATTTGATATAGCCAAGATCCTTTAAAAATTCCGTGATGGAGTCCACTTTGATATATTCAGCCGAATTTAATGAGGTATTTGATTTTTCAACAGTATCGACTGAAATAAGAGTTCCACCCTTTTCTTTAGAAATGATCACCCTTCTGCCAATTAAAGGATTATCCCTTAGGATATCCCCAATTGCTAAGATAGTCTTAGCATCGGAAATGTCATCATATGATGCCACATCGAAGTCAAAATTTGGAAAATTATATCCGTAGAATCCAATTTTGTCTGTACCATATTCTTCAGCAAATTTCCTAATGGCTTCCAATTCCTCGATTGTGTTTTTTCCAGAACATATTATGCAAAGTTCTTCAGAATCAATAGAATCTAATTTGTCTTTAATAATCCCAAATATGGAATCATAATCAGATTCAACCAATTCATCGTTTTTAATCAATGCAGGATAGCGAATTCTCTTTTCAAATTGCTCAATGGAAGCACGACCATTTAAACAATTTTTTCCTTCATTGATAGGATGTCTTTTGTAAGGATAGGTCCCCAAAACTCTACCCTCACTTGAAACAATATTTATCCCACAACCAACAGAACAAGAAGGACAAATAGTATGTTTTATTTCTAACATTTTACACTCTCCAATAAAAAATGTAAAACCATATTTTTGTTGACACATATAGCGATGAAATCGAAACCTTAGAATAAGAAAATTTAATATAATTCAATTTGAGGCTTGAACTAGGAATATATAAAAAATATCTTATTTCAATTTAAAGAAATTTCATAAATAATTAAAGGCACAGTTAATCGCAAATTCCATCTAATTAAAAATTGTATATTCCTTATTAAAATAGTTTTCTATATTTATC
>JADLKP010000193.1 GCA_016838945.1 Methanobrevibacter sp. | reverse complement strand
AAAATATACTAATATTATAATAAATTTACAAAAAGTAAAATAAAATTTATGAAAAATTGAAAGGAAATTATTAATGGACAATTATGAGGACAAATACTATTGACACTAATTGACACTAATTAATTTACTGACTAATAAACAATGATAGATAAGAGGTGAAAATATGGATAATCCAAACATTGATAATCCTACTCCAAAGAAAGAGGAATATGTTATAATTTTAGATTATCTTAAATTTGGGTACGTAAATCCAGAAAGACCAAATGCTCACGGCAAACCTATTGCACAAGCTATTGGAGTAGACAAATTCACATTAATCGAAGTTACACCTAAAGAAGGTATTGATTTAGATATTCATGACAAAGTCTATATAGGATCTGGAAAAAGAGATAAAGTAAATAGAGTGAAAGGATTATTAGACTTTGAAAACTTAACTGCAACCAGCAGAATCGAATTGGAATATGCCATCAAAGAGATCATATCCGAAAAGGAGGACATCTATATAAAATTCTTCAATGAAATCGATTCTCTCAACATCAAAATGCACAAATTGGAGCTAATTCCAGGCATCGGCAAAAAGCACACTCAAATGATTTTGGAAGAGCGTGAAAAGGAACCTTTCAAAAACTTTGAAGACTTGAAGGAAAGAGTTCCTCTTCTCGGAGACCCTGTGGATATGCTTGCAAAGAGAGTTAGGTTAGAACTTGATACCACCACCGTCAAAAGAGGCAAAAGCAAATATTATATGTTTACCCAAGTTCCTTCCAGACACCCTGCCAACAAAAGAAAGAAATACAACAAAGGCAGAGGCAAAGGAAGAAACAATAGGTCAAGAGGCAGAAGACCTAACAGCAAAGGCAAGAACCCTCAAAGCAAACCTAAAACTGATAGGAAAGAATAAAACTTGAATAAAACTTGAGTAAAACTCTTTAAATAGAGTTAAACTCATTTCTCTTTTTTTATTTTTTATTTTTTAATATTATTTCTAAACATGACAACTACTATTTTAAGGCTCGAAAGGTGATTAGTTGACTGAAAAGATATCCTTGGCTAAGGAAACCAAACAGATCTTAAATGAAAATGGGATTATATTGAATAGGAATTTAGGTCAAAATTACCTTATAGATGATTTCAAAAGAAAGAAAATCCTTGAATATGCAAAGCTTACACAAGATGATACAGTCCTTGAAATAGGTCCTGGAATAGGAACACTTACAATTGAACTTGCCAAAAAGGCAAAGCATGTAATAGCAATCGAGCAGGACACAACTATTTTTAACATACTGCAGAAACGTTTAGAAAAGGAAGGCATAGACAATGTGGAGCTCATCAATGGTGATGCAGTGAAGGTGGATTTTCCGCAGTTCAACAAGATCGTATCAAATCTTCCATATCAAATATCCTCACCGATAAGCTTCAAATTCCTAAAATCTGACTTTGACCTTGCAGTTCTAATGTATCAAAAGGAATTTGCAGATAGGATGAACGGAAAGGTAGGAACAAAGCAATATTCAAGACTCTCTGCCATGCTATACTTTAAGGCAGATGTGAAGTTCCTGACAAAGGTCTCTCCAGAATCATTCATACCCTCTCCAAAGGTGGATTCATCTGTTGTGCAATTAAATCCAAAAGACATCAAATCCATAAAAATCGATGATGCGGAATTTGCAATAGATGATGGAACATACAAAGTATATTCAAAAGTCGTTAAGGCATTGTTCCAGCACAGAAATAAAAAGTCAAAAAATGCACTTATTGACTCAAGACACATAATTGGATTTAAAGACAAGAAAGAATTGAAATCCATACTTAACAGCTTAGAGGATGAAAATCCTAAAGTGAAAGAACTCCTGCTGGAGAGAACAATCAACCTATCTCCAGAAAGCATTATGGAACTGTCAATCCTATTGAAAGACCATCTTACATAGAGATATGCTAAAATTGAAATACTTCCTTAAATAGGAGAAGATGAAAATTAAAAGATCAGATTACTGAGGACTAATATGAAAATGGGAAAATTTGAAATAGAAACAGATGACATGGTTTACATTCCTTCAGATGACACTTTTTTATTGGCTGAAAACCTTGAAATCAAAGAAGGACAAAGTGTTCTTGAAATAGGAACTGGATCAGGTCTTGTTTCCATGTATGCAAGCTTGCTCACAGATGACGTTACAGCAACTGACATCAACTACAATGCTCTTGAACTTGCTGAGAAAAACTTCCATCTCAACAATATCAGCACCATAAGACTTGAGTTCGGCGACCTCTTTGAACCAGTGAAAAATGAAAAGTTTGATGTAATTCTATTTAATACCCCATATCTCCCTACCGATTCTGAGGACATTATTGATGGTGATTTAAATTATGCATTTGACGGTGGATTAAATGGAAGGAAAGTGATTGACAGGTTCATTAATGAAGTGCCAAATCATTTAAACGATAAAGGAATTGTCCAGATAATACAGTCCTCATTATCTGACAATGACATGACCTTGAATATGTTTGACAGGAATGGATTCGTTGCAGAAATAGCTGCAAGCGAGAAGTTCTTCTTTGAAGAGATTGTTTTGATTAATGCATATAAGATTTAAACCTAATTTATATTATTTTGATGATGCCATGCCAAAAAATGCCATACAAACTACTTCAAGACCACAGTTGACAAAAGACTTGAAAAGTGAAGACTTCAAGGAATACTATTTTTTAAAAGAGGAATTGAAGGACTTCTGTAAAAAGGAAGGATTGAAAGTAAGTGGAAGCAAGAATCAATTGGAAGAAAGGATTATTTACTATCTTGATACAGGGAAATCCTTTGATGATTCAAAACCTATTGAAAATAAAAATAAAAATAACTTATCTAAGTCTTATTTAAACAAAGCAACCTCCTTCAAAGAAATCAAATTGGATTCAATTTTAGGAGATAACTTCAAATGCAGTGAAGATAAGAGGGAATTCTTTGAGAATGAAATAGGAAAAGGATTCAAATTTAAGGTTAAGTTCCAAAAATGGTTGAAGGCAAATCCGGATAAGACATATCAGGATGCAATCAATGCTTATCATGATCTTCAATACTCAAAGGAAAAGACCAAAATAGACAAGCAATTCCAATACAATCAATACATACGTGATTTCTTCAAAGACAATGATGATAAAACATTAAATGATGCCATAAAATGTTGGAATTATAAGAAGAGTTTAAAAGGCCATAATAGGTATGAAAAAACAGATTTATATATTTTAAATTAAATCTGATACAATAAACCAAGTAAAGAATATATTTAAAGGTATAAAAATCATATTTATTCATATAATCTAGCAAAATTAATAATCTAAAAGAAGGAGTATTTGATGAATAAGAGTGAGAAAAATTCAAGGAAAATAGAAGCCTTCCTTAAATCAAAGGGAGCAGAGGTGGTTGGTTTTGCTAGTTTAGAAGGCATAAAAAATGTTCCAAATGAGTATCCGAACAGCATTTTAATAGGGATTCCAATTGAAAAAGAGGCCTTGAAAACCATTTATACAGACGATCAGTCCATATATGTTGAAGCTATGAAAAGTTTAGCATTGAAACTTAATGATATCGTCCTTGAAGGTGAGGATTACATTAAGGAAAACATGAATTACAATGCATTGGCAATGTCTCGTGAAAGGGTTGCAAAGGATTTTGAGGGTTTGGCAAGCAAAATCCCCCATAAGACAACTGGAACAAGGTCTGGACTTGGATGGATTGGAAGATGTGCATTGCTTATCAGCCCAAATTATGGAGCAGCACTAAGATTATCCACAATCCTGACAGATATGCCTATTAAGACAGGTACACCAATTGATGACTCATTATGTGATGACTGTACAGATTGCCAAGACGCTTGTCCTGTTGATGCAATAAATGAAGTTAAATGGAATTCCGGAAGGAAAAGGGAAGAATACTTCGATGCAGAAAAGTGTTTTGAATTCATTAAATCAGAAATGCAAAGAACCCATGGAAAGAGCTTATGTGCCAAATGCGGACTTGCTTGTCCTTACACTAAAGAATATCTCGGAATAAAAACAGATAGGGAATTAGTTAAAGAGATGTAATCAAGATAAAAAATAAAAAAATCACAATATGTAAACAATACTCCATACATTGTAAACCATAAAAAGGATGAAATAAACTTTATATTAAAAATAGAAAACAGATCATTCCAAAAAAAGAATATTACTTATCATTTGCTCTTTAATTTTATTTATAATCAATAAAAAGCAATATATTATGTGCAGTTAGTTTATAATGGAGAAATCCTAAAACTCTGCAGGGGTGATGAATATAGTAGTTTGGATGATACAAACTACTATGACTTTAATCATAATGATTACTGGCATAATTAGTTTGTATCTTAAAATCAAGTGGAGAGAGTAATCTCTCTGCTTGATTTTATTTATCCTTTCCATACTATATAAATCATTCCATTAAAAAAAAAAAGAGTATAAATAATT
>JADLKP010000192.1 GCA_016838945.1 Methanobrevibacter sp. | reverse complement strand
GAATTAAAAATAAATAGTATTAAAAAAATTATTAAAAATAAATAGTATTAAAAAAATTATTAAAAAAATTAATGATAACTATAAAAACAACAAGATTAAAGGTGTGAAAAATGGTTAGTGTAGCAATTGTAGGTGGAAGCGGATATACTGGAGGGGAATTAATCAGACTTCTTTCTGCTCATCCGGAAGTTGAAATAGTGGATATAACCTCAAGACAGTTTGAAGGAACTCCAGTGCACAAAGTTCACCCACATATCAGAGGAACAGATCGGGTATTCAGAAACAAAAAGCCAAGCGAATTAGATGCAGACATCATATTTACAGCAACTCCACATGGGGCTTCAATGAAAATAGTGCCTGATTTACTTGATACTGGTGCAAAGGTAATTGACTTAAGTGGAGATTACAGATTCAACGACATTGACGTTTATGAGAAATGGTATGGGCTTGAACATACCTCTGACTTGAAAGGAGTTTTCGGACTTCCGGAAATTCACAGAGAAGAAATCAAAAAAGCCACATTGCTTGCAAACCCTGGCTGTTTTGTAACTGGAGCTATCCTATCAGGATACCCATTGTCAAAAGCAAAGCTTGCAGATAGAATGATCTTCGATTCAAAAACTGGAGTGAGTGGAGCAGGAATTAACCCTGCTGCAACAACCCATTACCCAAACATTGGAGATAATGTGAATCCTTATAAGGTAACCCAACATAGGCATATGCCTGAGATTCAACAGGAACTTGGTGCATTTTCCGATGTCAAGATTTCATTCACACCTCATTTGGTGCCAGTGATCAGAGGAATACTTACAACCAACCATTGTTTCTTGGTTGATGGGGCAGACATCACCAGTGAAGAGGTATTGAACATCTATAAGGAAACCTATAAGGGAGAACCATTCATCCAAATCTTGGAAGATGGGGAGATTCCTCGCTTAAGCAGTGTAAGAGGATCCAACTATGCTCAAATCGGATGCTTTGAAATTGATGAAACCGGAAGATTAGTCATCATATCAGCTATTGACAATTTAGTTAAAGGAGCATCAGGCCAGGCTGTTCACAACATGAACATCATGTGCGGATTTGATGAAAAGACAGGATTGGACTTCTTTGGAATGCACCCATAGTCAAGTTCAATTAAAAACTTAACTGATCAGAAATAGCTATTTAAATATTCCTTATGGAAATATTTAAATAGATTATTTTTTATAAAATAGTTCAAGGGGAAAAAATATGGAAAGAATAATCTTATACTATTCAGATGGTGGAAAAACAAAAGTGGTTGCAGAAACACTTGCACTTAATTTTAGATGCGACATCTGTCAGATTAGGGATTTGAAGAAACGTGATGGATTTAGAAATAGGTTAAGCTCCACTCTTGATGCATTTAGAGAAAATAAGACCGAAATTTATCCTCCAACCCTTGACCTTGAAGAATATGATACCGTCTATATCGGCACTCCTATTTGGGCAAACAACCCAACTCCTGCAATCATTACATTAATTGACAGATGCAACTTACGTGGAAAGGATGTTGTATTGTTCACTACAAGCAATTCCAACAGTGAAAGTGCACTTGAAAAGATGGAAATGAAAATTAGGGCAAGAGGTGCAAGGGTAGTTCAGCAGTTTAACTTAAATACTGACAACAAAACTCCTGCAAGAATCCAAAAGGACACTGAAGCATTGATAGTGACAAAGGATTTATATTTATATTAAATATATTCCTTTTTTTATTATACTTTTTTTAAAAATAATTTCTTTAAATCAGAATCTCAATCATTATCTACTTTTTTAAAAATTAATAATAATTACATCAAAACAGCACTTTTTTTAATAACTAATAAGAATTTTTCTGATTAATCCAATTTTAAAATCAAATTTAAGGAAACTATTTAATAATATAAATAAGATAATTATTAATGTATAATTTTTATAAAAATTTTATAACAATTATTATCAAATTATTTCAAAACGAATTAAGTTTAATGGGTGCAAAAGAAAAATGTTAGAAAAAATGATGGAAAATCACAAAATCTTAATTGCTATTCCAATTATTCTTGCACTTTTATCATTAGTTCTTATAGGTGTTAACGGCTTAGAACAAGGTGTTGACCTAAAAGGAGGTTCACAAGCAGAATTACAGTTATTATGTTCTGTCACTCCAACTGAATTAGAGCAAACCCTTGATGCAAAATTAAACACAAACAATATAAAAGTAACAAATAATGGAAACAATAAGGTTACTGTTGAATTGGAAAATAACGTTAATTCAAGTACATTTACAAGCGCCATAAACGGAAAGGCCAAAGTGATCAGCTATAATGAAATTGGTCCTGTTTTAAGTGAAGAGGCAATGGGACAGATTTATGTTGCTATGATTTTTGCATTCCTATTTATGGCAGTTACTGTATTTATCGTATTTAGAGAACCTGTGCCATCTATAGCAATCATCCTTGCAGCATTATGTGATATACTTATCGCTCTAGGTGGAATGTCTATCTTTAAGATTCCACTGTCAATTGCATCTGTCGGTGCATTGCTAATGCTTATTGGGTACAGTGTGGATACAGATATTCTTCTTACCACAAGACTTTTAAAAAGAAGAGAAGGGACTGTCGAAAGCAGAGCTAAGAATGCTATGTATACCGGTTTGACCATGTCCTTTGCGGCAATAGCTGCAATGGGCATCTTATTTGTAGTTACTAAACTCATCATGCCTGAAGCAACTACATTAAGTAACATTTCTGCAGTATTGGTAATCGGATTAGTTGGGGATATCCTTTCCACATGGTTAATGAACTTAGGAATCCTTAAGACTTATATCGATTGGAGACAATCCAAAAAGCAAGACAAATACAATATAAGTCCATCTGCAACAAAATCCAAATCTTCTGACAACTCAAAAGAAGAATCAGATGAAACTTCAGATAAAAAATCCAAATTAAGCTTTAAAGATAAATTAAAGAAGAAAGCTGAAGTTGAAGATGATGAGGTAATGAATAAGATTGAAGAGGAATTGGAAAAGATTGACAATATGGAAGAATCTTCACCAGCTCCTAAAAAGTCTAAAAACAAGAAATCCGGTAAGAAAGTTAACAAACGTAAAGCTAAAAAACAAAAAGGAAAAGGAGGCAAATAATTATGGCAAGCAATTTATCAAAGTTCTTTAAAGATAGACAAGTAATTATCCTCTTAATATTCCTTATAATCAGTATTTTAAGTATCAGCCTACTTGGTATTGAACAGGGACTTGACCTTAAAGGCGGATCATCTATCCAATTGGAATTGGAACATCCTGTCAATGACAGTACAATGAAAGTCGTAACCTCCGTTTTAGATAAAAGGCTTAACCTTTATGGTGTAAGCGATGTAAAGGTCAGATCCAGCGGAGACCAAATGGTTATAGTTGAAATGGCTGGAAAGACACCTGAAGAGGTAGAACGGCTGATTGGAAATCCAGGTATCTTTGAAGCTAAAATAGACAATAAGACGGTTCTTGTAGGAAGTGATGTGGCTTCAGTTGATGCTCCTATCGTTGGAGAGTCTGGAGAATGGCATGTGCCATTTACACTGACAACAGAAGGGGCTAAGAAGTTTGCGGAACTTGCAAAAGGCAAAGGGGGTCATGAAGTTGTAATGTACCTTGACGGAAAACAGATTGACGACCATCCTCCAGAATTGTCTGAAGGATTGGCAAGTGGAGAACCTGTGGCTGAAGTTGAAGTGACAGGAGCTGCAGATGATGTGGATGCAGCAAAAGAGGAATCCAACACAGTATTTACAGTTTTAAAAACCGGTTCATTACCAGTTAAAATCCATACTGTCGGTTCCAATACAGTTTCACCTGAATTAGGTCAACAATTCGCACAAGGTGCTTTGATTGCAGGAATACTTGCAATTTTAGGCATTTCCGTTGTTGTATACATCAGATACAGAAGAGCTTTCTTGGCAATTCCAATATTGATCACTACATTATCTGAAATCATTATCATCTTAGGAGTAGCTTCAATTATCCATTGGAACATAGACTTGGCTGCAATTGCTGGTTTAATCGCATCTGTAGGTACTGGGGTAGACGACCAGATCATCATTACAGATGAGGTATTGCACCACGACGATGAAAACACTAGACACAGAAGAACAAGAACCCAAATGAACGTTAAGAATGCATTGTTCATTATCTTTGCATCTGCAGGAACATTGATAGCTGCAATGTTGCCTCTTGCTTATGTTGGATTTGCAAGAGGAAGCAGCGGTATCGGTACCATCGCAGGTTTCGCATTCACTACAATCATAGGGGTTTTAATTGGTGTATTCATTACCAGACCAGCTTATGCTAAATTCATTGAAATCTTTGTTTCATAAATTAAAATAAAATAAAATAAAATTAAAAACTATATAAAAAGAATAATTTTTATTATTCTTTCTTTTTTCTATTTTTTTATTTTTTTATTGCTTTTAGAAAAAAATTTAATA
>JADLKP010000191.1 GCA_016838945.1 Methanobrevibacter sp. | reverse complement strand
TAATTTTTTAGAATTTTTTTAATAATAATTTTATTAAATTTTTAAAAAATAACTTAGTTAAAAATAAATTATTTATATCTTATTTATTAGAATAATATATGTAAAAATTTTAGTAAATTGATTTCATTTAGGAAGATAGCATGTCAAAAAAATCATTTATTTCAAAAATCGAAGAACTTTATTTAAATTTCACTAAACATGATTATATGGATTCAAAAGAGAAAGTTGAAGAACGTTTATCCAAAGGACAATCCACTGAAAAGCCAGTTAAAAGCATTTTCAAAAGCATTGATTCCAATGGCATGCAAGTTTTTAGATTCGGAGATGAAAATGCCGAAAATACAATAGTATACATACATGGAGGTGCATTCATAGGTGAAATCAATTATCAGCACTTCTTATACTGCTATTTGCTATCACGTAAATTAGATGCATATGTTCTTGCACCTGTTTATCCTCTTGCTCCAAAGCATTCTGCAAATGAAACATTCAATCTCATGACTGATTTTTATAAGGATTTGACCTCAAGCAGAAGCAACATCGTTTTAATGGGAGATTCAGCAGGAGGAGGATTTGTATTGTCATTTTGCCAATACATCAAAACCATTGATTTGCCTCAGCCTGATGAAATCATTGTCTTTTCCCCATGGGTTGATATTGGAATGAGCAACCCACCATATGACAATGAGAGCGATCCGATTTTAGGAGAAGTTGGCTTAAGGGAAATGGGGAAGTCCTGGGCAGGGGATTGGAGTCTTGACGATTATAGGGTAAGCCCTACTTTCGGAGACAATAAGGATTTGCCTAAAATGATTATCTTTGCAGGAGATAATGAAATATTTCATAAGGACATCGTTTCATATGTTGAAAAGCTTGAAGAAGATGGCGTAGATGTCAAATTCGTAGTTGCTGAAGGAATGTTCCATATTTATCCATTGTTCCCTTCTCCAGAAGCAAGAGCGGCATTTAAAATCGTTAAAGAAGAATTTAAAGATTGATTAAAAAAAAGATAAGAAATGGGAGATGCGAGACTCGAACTCGCGAAGCAACTAACGCATTGGGCCCTGAACCCAACCCCTTTGGCCTCTCGGGTAACCTCCCAATTAAAAATATTAAGAAAAAAATAATGAGCCAATGAAATCAAACGAACATCAAATAAAACAATAAGCTAAAAAAATCAAATAAAATAAAAAAATGAGATAAATCAATTATCTCATATATAAAATGTATTTTCCGAATCCAGGTATTCTATAAATGATCACCACTGCAGCATAGCTGAAGATAATCAATAAAATCCAAAGGATTATTGCCTTTACAGGTTCTGTATATGGCAATTTTACAACCAATGGAAGCAATGGCAATCTGAACAGGTTATGCACTAAAAACACTGCAAATGAGTATTTTGATAAGAAGCTTACAAATGGGAACGCCCTCACTTTTTTCATTCTTGAACATAACTCAAACAATGCGAATGACCCGGTTAAAATGAATGGGAATTCATACCATAGGAAGAAATCGTATCCTCTGACAAATGAATAGTACTGGAACAAGAGACATATTAGGAATGACACGATTGCAAGCAATCCCATACTTTTTGATGAATACTTCTTAAATAAATCTTTTTTAACCAAATATCCGAGAATTATATAGATTCCATAAATTCCACCACTGAATCCTAGACAATATTGAATAGTTACATTATGAATTCCATGCATATCCAATACAAGTGTGACAAAAGGCAGGAGGAATGCTAAAAACGCAAATACAATTGTGGCTTGATTGATTGTTCTCGGACTGAAATGTTCCAATGCATTTGAAACAAAAGGCATTGAAAGATACATTCCAATAATCATCGGCATATACCACATATGGCTGAAGAACAATGCTCCTGCTTCAGCATAGTTCACCTGTCCGCTTCCAACTGTAACAATCTGTAGGCTAACTGCATAGATAACTGCCCAAATAATTGTAATGATGACCAGTTTCTTACAATTGTTATTCCAAAAATTACGAATGCGCTCATCATCATAGGACCTGTCCAGCAACAGATAACCGGTTATCATCAAGAAGAACGGCACTCCTATACGTCCAATGAACAGTGAAGCAAACTGGAATATTCTTGAATACAATGTATAATTCATTATTGCATCTGATGAGATGATATAAATTCCATCAGTTGCATGAATATACAACACAGTCAATATTGCAACAGCACGTATAAAATCTATCCATTCAACTCTATTCTTAGTCATGTTCCCCCCAATTCTTAAGTTGATTCTTTTTAAGTTGATTCTTTTTAAGTCTAATTATCCTCTTCCTTATAGAAAGGTTCCCTATTATGGATACCCTTAAGGAATAGGTCTACAAGCTCTTCATCAGACACTCCCTCTCTAATGCACCCAATCAAATCTACAAGATTATCGTTTCTAAGAAGGCAAGGTTTGATCTTACCTTCAGGAGTGATTCTGAGCCTTGTACAGTTTTTGCAGAAATTGCTGTTGTCTACAGGATGGACAACTTCTATCTCTCCCCCGTCAATGAAATATTTCTTCCTATCCTGCATAAATGGCCTAACCTTAATATCATCAGCAATTTCAGCAAGGTGTTTTTCAAATTCATCAAGGGGGTAATGATACTTTGAGTTGAAGTCATTGTCATCACAGCTTTCAGATTCAATGATCTCAATGAGTTGAAGTATGACACCATGTTTTTTGGAAAATTCGAACATGTCAAAAATATCATTATTGTTGATATCATTCATAACTACCATATTTATCTTAACTGGATATAGACCAACTGCACAAGATTCAACAATTCCATCCTTAACTCTGTTTAAAACGTTTTTCCCTACAATCATTTGATAGGTTTCTTCATTAAGTGTGTCTAAACTGACATTAACTCTGTCTAATCCTGCATCGTATAATGGTTTGGCAAATTTGTCCAAATTTATTCCATTGGTGGTGATTGAAATGTCCTTGAAATCAAGTGAATTTATCTTCTCAACAATTTCAACTATGTCTGGCCTGACTAATGGTTCGCCTCCAGACAAACGTATTTTCTCAACACCTAATTTCTTTGCAATTCTGCAGATTTCATAAATTTCATCTGGAGTCATTTCAGAAGAGGAGTCCAACATCCCATCATGATGGCAATATATGCAGTTTACATTGCACCTATTGGTTATTGAAATCCTAAGTGAAATAATAGGCCTTTCATAATCATCTCTAACTTTATCCTTCATTCATAAACCCCAAAATAAAATTCATTCATTCAATTAATAACTATAATATCATATAAAAAAATTTAAAAAAATAATCAAAGGATTAATCATTATCTATTCTAATTTCAACCTTTTTAACTTCATCTACACCATATTCAGAAGTTTTTATGGCTTTCAATAATCCAAGAATAGTTTCCTTGATTATATCATCAGTGAATTGATTTAATTCAATATCATTTCCATTGATTGTTAAATTAACTTTATTTTCAAAATCTTTATTATCGCTCATTAAATCACCTGCTATTCCTAAAAAATAATTACTAATAATACTATTTATTTTATTCTTTTTTGTTTTTAATTGTTATGTCAATATCATCAAAGTTCTCTACACCATATTCCTTGATCTTAAGTGGAGTCAATATCCCCAATATGGTCTGCTTGAGATAATCGCTGACAAATCTGTTTAATCCAATATTCACACCATCAATAGCTAAATTGACTTCCGCTTGAGTTTCCTGATTGTAGTCCAGTTTTCCTTGTGCTAAAGCCTGACCTATAATACTTGCATCATTATATCCGCATTCATTGACAAACAATGTATCCAAAATATCATAGGACCTTTCTTCTAAAAGGTCAACCAATTCCAATAGCTCTTCATCAGTAATGTCAAATGAATTGACTACCTTAATGGTGTATTCATCCTTGACCTCTTCACAGGTTGCTATTTTTGCATAAGGATAGGACTTGAATCCTTCTATAACTACAAAATCAGGGTTTTCAATTAATTTAATCAAGAAAAGAATTCTCTCCAAATCAAGTCTTTCATTTATATTGAAGTAGGTTCTTCCGCCAATCCCTACAACAAAATCGGAACCAGACTCCATTTGCTTATAAGTATCAGTTCCTTCATGATCCATTTCCATTCGGTGATGAGAATGCTTAATGCTTGCCACATTAAAATTTCTATTGGTCAATTCCTTAATGATCTTGCTTGTAAGTGAAGTTTTGCCAGTATTCTTTAAACCTACAATTGAAATAATCCTCATTTTTACACCATAATTAATAATTGTTTGATAATAATTGCTTGATAATAATTGCTTGATAATAATTGCTTGATAATCAATCCTAATAATAAATCTGGATAATAAATCCGGATAATTCTTGATATTTTAAAATTTATTTTTAAATTTAATTTATCTAAATAAAGATTTGTCAATTAATGAAAGATAAAATTATCTATTAACTTACAATTCCCCATAAAAAT
>JADLKP010000190.1 GCA_016838945.1 Methanobrevibacter sp. | reverse complement strand
CTTTCATTTATATTTGCTATGATTGGTGCTGCAGTTGGGCTTGGAAACATATGGAGATTCAGTTACGTATTGTATTCCAACGGTGGAGGATCATTCTTCATACCTTATTTCACTGCTATAGCAATTATGGGAATTCCATTTTTAATCCTTGAATATGGCATTGGATTCAGTTTCAAGGAATCTTTTTCAAAAATTTTGAATAAGATAGACAGACGATTTGAATATTTCGCTTGGATGCTGGTTTTATTTGCTTTTATAGTTACAATTTATTATCTGGTAATCCTAAGTTGGGATATGGTGTACTTCCTATCAAGCTTTACATTCAGTTGGGGTTCTGATACCACAAGTTTCTTTGCAAATGCCGTTGGAGGAGGTTCTGACTTTGCAAATGCAGGAGCATTGCTCATATATACAACAATTTGTGTAGTGTTGCTATGGATAGCATTGTGGTACATCTCCCATAAGGATGTTGATGAGGGTATAGGCAGGGTTTCCAAAATCTTAATTCCTGCATTGTTTGTCATGATGGCAATCATTGTATTCTATGCACTCACACTTCCAGGGCATATGATTGGTATAGATACATTGCTTAGACCTAAGTGGAATATGCTTGGGAATATTGACATTTGGCTTGCTGCATGCGGTCAAATCATCTTTTCATTAAGTATGGGTCAGGCAATTGCACTTACTTATGCAAGCTACTTGCCTGAAAATTCCAGATTGACTGATAATGTATTGGTTGTAGTTGCTGCAAACTCATTCTTTGAGATATTCACTGCTTTTGGGGTGTTTTCCATTCTTGGATTCATGTCCTTGCATTCTGGAATTGCAATGAGCAATTTGGTTTCTGAAGGTACCAGTCTTGTATTTGTGGTATTCCCAATGATCTTTAATATCATGGGGCCGATTGGCAGAGTCTTGGCTCCTTTGTTCTTCCTTGCAATCCTGTTTGCTGGAATAACTTCCGCTTTAGGATTCTTTGAACCGATGTTGTCTTCAACCAGTTCAAAATTCAATTTCAGCCGCTCCAAAACAGCTACCATCTTATCAATTATTGGATGTTGCTTTTCCATTATGCTAACAACTGGAATCAGCAGTTATCTGATTGGAATCATTGATACATTTGTAAATCAGTTTGGCATCTTGTTTTTGATTGGGGTTCAATGTATCATATTCGCTTGGTTCTATAATTTGGACAGCTTAATTCCTATTTTGAATGAGCATGGGCATTTGAAGGTTGGAAAAACTTGGAAGTTCATTATCAAATACTTGTTGCCTGTTGTCATATTTGCAATATGGTTCTATGGAATATATGACCTGTTCCTTACTGAAGAATCATTTGCGGTGATTTTGGATATGTGCATTATGGTTGTAGTCTTGATTGCAAGTATTGTTTTAACCAGATTAAAACCAAAAGAGTCTAATGAAAGCTAATCTTAATTATTTTAATTTTTACTTATAATCAATGAAAAGGAATCAATAATATGACAGAACATTTGCAATGGGACAGTTCACTTTCATTTATATTTGCTATGATTGGTGCTGCAGTTGGGCTTGGAAACATATGGAGATTCAGTTACGTATTGTATTCCAACGGCGGAGGATCATTCTTCATCCCTTATTTTTTTGCTATAGCAATATTGGGAATTCCTTTTTTGATCCTTGAATATGGCCTTGGATTCAGCTTCAAGGATTCCTTTTCAAATATTCTAAAGTCAATCAATGAACGATTTGAGTATATCGCATGGATGCTTATTCTATTTGTTTTTATAATTGTATGCTACTATATGGTCATCATCAGTTGGGATGTCGTATATTTCCTGTCAAGCATTACATTTTCGTGGGGAGCAGATCCAACCAGTTACTTTGGGAACTATGTTGGAGGAAGCTCTAATCTTGCTAATGCATGGACTTTGCTAATTCCTACAGCCATATGCACAATTCTAATTTGGGCAATTTTATGGTTCATTTCACATAAGGACCTTAATGATGGTATAGGAAAGGTTGCTAAGGTCTTGATTCCTGCATTGTTTATTATGATGGCCATCATTGTATTGTATGCATTTACATTGCCTGGGCATATGATAGGTATTGATGCATTGATCAGGCCAAATTGGGGCACCCTTTGGGATATTGACATTTGGCTTGCTGCATGCGGTCAGATTCTCTTTTCATTAAGTATGGGTCAGGCAATTGCAATCACTTATGCAAGTTATCTTCCTGAAAAAGCTAAATTGGCAGATAATGTGCTTTTGGTGGTTGCAGCAAATTCACTGTTTGAGATATTCACTGCTTTTGGGGTGTTTTCAATCCTCGGATTCATGTCCCTCCATTCAGGAATAAGATTAAGCAATCTGGTTACTGAAGGGACTGGGCTTGTGTTTGATGTATTTCCAACAATCTTCAATGTGATGGGTCCGATTGCAAGAGTTTTGGCTCCTTTGTTCTTCTTGGCAATCTTCTTTGCTGGAATAACTTCAGCTTTAGGATTGTTTGAACCTATGCTATCTTCCATATGCCATAAATTTGATTTAAGCCGTAGACAAGCTACAACCCTACTAACAATTATTGGTTGTGCAATATCTTTCCTATTCACTACTGGAATCGGAAGCTATCTGATAGGAATCATTGATACATTCATAAATGAGTTCGGTATTTTGTTCTTGATTGGAGTCCAATGCATAATCTTTGGATGGTTCTATAAGATTGAGGATCTTATTCCAGTCTTAAATGCTCATGGAAGCATAAAAGTAGGCAAAAAATGGGTCTTTACAATCAAATACATATTGCCTGTTTTAATAATTGGAATGTGGCTTTACGGTCTCTATGACCTGTTTATGGAAGCAAGCATATTTGAATTGACTATTGATTTGATTATTGTAGTTGCAGTATTGATGTTCAGTTTTATTTTAACCAGATTGAAACCTAGGACTGCAGAAGGATAATTTTAATCAATTGTTAACTATTTTTTTAATAATTAATTTTTAATTGTTTTTATATTTTTTAATTAGTTTTAGCTATTTTTTTAATAATTAATTTTTAATTGTTTTTATATTTTTTAATTAATTTTAGCTTTTTTAAAAACTTTTCAGATTACTAACTACTTTTTATATATAAAAATACAAATTCTTAAATGATGAATGCAGAAAATACAATCAACAGAAATGATGAAAAAATATTCACATGGGATTTCTTTTTAATATTCGGTGCATTGCTCTTTTCAGCTTTAGTAATGTATGCATTAATGTCCACTGTAACTGAGTATGCCACATCTATGGGAACAAGTGCAAGCATTGCAGGTTTGGTTTCAGGAATATATATCTTCGGTGGGCTTTGCTCAAGAATCTACTCAGCAAATGCACTTGAAAGAATGAACTGGAAAAGATTAGCCATTGTTTTCTTAAGCATTCACTTTTTAGCATGCATACTGTACTTTTTTGCAAATAATGTTGCTCTTCTTTTAATTGTCAGATTCATCCATGGGCTTGGATTTGGAGCTTCAGCTAATGCAATTGTTACAATCGCAAGTGCAATACTTCCTAAGAAAAGGTTTGCTGAAGCTTTCGGATACTTTATGTTGGGGACAACCATCGCTGTAGGCTTAGGTCCTTACATCTCAGGATTCTTCTATGATCATTGGGGTGCTTTAGGTTCATTTGGCCTTGCTACTGCATTCTCTGCAATTGCATTATTATGCATTCTCATTCTGGATATAGGAAAATATGATTTGAAAAGTAACGATGAGAATGAAGAAATTGCAGATATTGAGAAAGTCTCAGATTCAATGGATGCGGAATCAAAATATGGAATCATAGATAAGATATTTGAAGTACCTGCAATTCCAGTTTCCCTTTTTACAGGATTGACAAGTCTCGGATATGTTTCAATTCTATCATTCTATAGGCTTTATGCAGTTGAAACTAATTTGGTAAGTGCCTTTTCATTGTTCTTTATTGTATATTCAATTGTCCTTGTTGCATCACGGCCTATTGCAGGTAAGATTCAGGATAGCTATGGAGATAAGATTATAGTTTTTACAGGAATCATTGCACAGGCTATCGGTCTTTTCCTCATTGCTTGGATGCCTTCTACATTGACAGTGATGATTTGTGCAGTTTGTGCAGCACTTGGTTTCGGTACATTGAATTCAGCATGCACTGCTATCGTTACAAGGGATGCACCTATCAACCGCCGTTCTTATGCTATATCAACATTCTACATATTTTGTGATGGAACAATGGGATTCGGACCTGCATTGTTAGGTTCATTTGTTAGTTTAAGCAGTGGATATGCACCAGTTTACTTCATATCTTCATTTATTACATTGCTTGCACTTCCAATAGCAGTTTATGCACTTAAGAATTAAATAAACTATTCTTCTATTTTTATATTCATTTTAAATCAAATTCATTAAACTTTTTTTGAAAATAAAAATTTTTATCTAATTAAAATACAAAAGAATAAATATTTTAATGAAAATAAATAATTTTATAGTAATTCTATTATGA
>JADLKP010000189.1 GCA_016838945.1 Methanobrevibacter sp. | reverse complement strand
AAAATATATTATTGGGATTTTTTTTAAAATTATTTTCTTAAAGAAATAATAATTGTGACTTTTTATTTTTTTTATTTTTTTAACGGAATCTTTTTTAATGTATTGAGGTGAAAACATTTCGAATAAAAAAACAACATTGCTTTTGTTGATTTTTTCATTATTTATTGTAGCAATGGCTACCGTATCAGCAAGCGATGTGAGTGACTTAAATGATAATCAGAATTATCTTTCAATTGATGAGAATTTAGAAAATGAGGATTTAGATATTCAGAGTGCTGATTTGGAAACTGTGAACTCTGTTTCTGCATCTGGCGAATCCATAGGCCAATCTTCAGAGTCTAATGTTGATGCATCCTCCAGTTCTACTTTTGATAGTTCTCAAATAGGATCATCTGATTCTCAATCTCAAGTTTCATCTGATGAGGGGGATTCAAATGAAACTACCAAAAATGCTACAGCTATTGTCCCTTCTAGTTCAAAAGTAGTTTACGGTAAGGATTATTCAGTCACTTTAAAAGATAAAAATGGAAACGTTTTGTCAGGCAAAAAGTTAATTTTTACATTTAACGGCAAAACATATACAAGAACTACTGATTCTAAGGGAATTGCTAGTTTGACTCTTAGTGCAAAGGCAGGCAATTACCCTATCAGTGTCACTTTCGAAGGGGATGAGTTATATGAGGGTTCCTCTCTTTCAAATACAGTAACTGTGAGCAAGGCTCCAACAAGCATTGCAAAGTATACTGGCTCTGCAATCAAAGGAAAAACTTTCTCAGTTATATTAAAGGACCAGGATGGAAAAGCATTATCCTCCAAGGCTGTAAAAATCACATTTAATGGTAAAACATATTCTAGAACTACAAATGCTAAAGGTCTTGCCAATATAACAATTACTGGTGTAATCGGAAACTATTATACAATGAGTTTCAAATTTGCCGGCAATGACTATTATGCTGCAAGTTCAGGATCTGTACGTCTTAGAGTTAAGATGCCTACAAATTTTGTTGTATCTAGTACAAGAGTAGTAAAAGGCAGTTCATATAGTGTAACTTTAAGAGATGCCAACAAAAAAGTGTTGTCAAGCAAGGCTGTAACTTTTCTAATTGATGGAAAAACCTATTCCAGAACCACCAATAAGAAAGGTGTTGCAAGCATAAAGCTTAATTTGGCTATGGGTAAAACCCATAACATAACTTCCAAATATGCTGGAAGCTCATATTATGGAGCTAGTTCTAAAAATGTTGCAGTATTTGTTAAGACTCCAACTAAATTAACTAACTCTGGCGCTTCTGTTGCCCGTGGTAAATCATATATTGTTACCTTAACAGATAGCAATGGCAAAGCGTTATCAAGTAGCAGGGTTACACTTGTCTACAGAGGTAAAAACTATAAGAAGACTACTAATACCAAAGGACAAGTCAGCTTGAAAATAAGTGCAGGTCTGGGAAATAGATATAAAATGACTTATAGGTATGCAGGATCCAACAATTATGGTCCTAGCTCAGGTTCTGTAACAATCAGAGTTAAAATGGGCACTACATTAACCGGTCCGTCTTCAACAAGCATCCTCAAAGGAAATCAATATAAAGTCACTTTAAAGGATGCAAATGGAAGATTATTATCTAAACAACCTGTAACCTTTAAGCTTGATGGAACTACTTACAGCAGAACTACTAGTTCAAAAGGAGTAGCTAGCTTAACTGTTAACAAGGCTGCAGGAAAAACCTATAAGCTTTCCTATACTTATGCTGGAACCACTTATTATAATAAATCCACTTCAGGATACAAAAACTTGGCAGTAAAGATTTCAAGTACCATCAAGAATTCCGGTACTTCAATGTTAAACGGTACCCTTTATAATGTTACCTTGAAGGATGCTGATGCTAAGGCATTAAGCAATAAGGCCATAACCTTTACTTTAGATGGCAAGACCTATAAGAATAATACAAATGATAAAGGTGTTGCAAGTTTGCTTATTTCTGAAAGTGCACCAAAAACAACCAAATTAACCTATAAGTTTGCGGGTGATGCAACTTATACTGCATCTTCAGGATCAGCAAGCATTAATGTCGTTTCAGATAAAGTCTTTACTTTTGATCACATCATGACTGGAGCTAAGAACTTAAGGTCATATGTTGAGAAAAACGGCCTACTTCCAAGTGCGGTGACTGTCAATACAATAAGACTTGATATGCCTACTTACTCATATTTGTTGTCTAAGGCTATACAAGAGGCTAATAGTGGTAAGAAAGGAAATATTGCAATCATAGACATTGATTCAAATTATGCCAACAATGGAAGTACCAACATAAAAGCTGATTTAAGCAAAGATGATTACATGGCATTAATTAATACTTTAATCAATAAATCTGCAACTGATGGAAAGATTCCAAGTTATATTACTACACCGATAGGTAATGTCTCACCTAATCTGTATATATTTGGACTTTCAAAAGTTTTAGATTTCTATCGTCTCAACAATAGGTTGCCTAATTATGTAACATTAAATGCGAAGGATGTAGACGGTTCAGCCACTCCTGACATTGATAAGAAAGGTAATTCTTCACAGTATAAAAAAGGTTTGAATGAAGTTCAATCCCTTAGTGCTGCTGAACTTGCCAAATACTTGACAGCTTCTGGAAATGATGCTCTCAATGCTGACATCAAGGCATTGGCCAAACAGTTAACTCAAGGAAAAACCACTACCTGGGCTAAAGCTCAAGCTATATTCAACTATGTTAGGGATAACATTGACTATGAGTACTATGCCAATACCAAATATAAGGCAACCGGTACCTTAAGCAAGAAAAGAGGTAACTGTTGTGACCATGCGAATTTGGTAGTTGCTCTTTGTAGGGCTGCAGATATTCCTGCAAGATTCTCACATGCTAAGAACTGTAAGTTCAGAAGTGGTTTGGTGACTGGACACGTATGGGCACAAATATATGTTGATGGTGTTTGGTATACTGCTGATGCAACAAGTAAGAGCAATCAATTAGGTAATATCCAAAATTGGAATACCAATTCATTTACTAACTTGAATCAGTATGTACACTTGTCATTCTAGATAGGTGATCAAATTAAATAAATTAAAATATTTTTTATTTTAATTTTTTATTTTTTTCTTTTTCTATTTTTTATAATTTTTTAATTTTTACTATTTGCTTTTTTATTATTTTATTATTTTAATTAGTTTCTATTTTCTTTTCAATTTTTCAATTTTTTCAATTATTTTTATTATTTCACCATTTTCATATCATTCTTAGTTTTCTATTTTTGCATAAATTTTTTATTAATTTATTTTAATCATAGCTATGATTATTTTTATAGTTTTGATAATTTCCATTGATTTATTTAATTGAATATTTAATTATCTTAATACCAATATATTTTATTGTTTTATTGTAACTTAGTAGAATATATCATTTATTTAATAAACAGTAATTTATAAGAAATTTATAAGAAAATTTAAAAAAACAAACTATTAAATAACTAAACTGCAATATATTATACTGTTTAAAGAAATTATTATGAGGAATAAAATGGCAAATGGACATGGACATCATGGAGCTGCAAATTTAACTCCTGAGCAGCAAAAGCAAATGATTGAACAGGAATTAAGGCTCTTTGAACATATGAAAAATATTAAATATAAAATAGCTGTTATGAGTGGAAAGGGAGGAGTAGGTAAATCTACCGTAGCTGCTAACTTAGCAGAGGCTTTCCAGAAAAAAGGATTATTGACAGGAATTCTTGATGCTGATATTCATGGACCTAATATTCCTAAGATGTTAGGGGTTGAAGGCAAGGATGTCATGATTGAACATGGTGAAATGATTCCTGTAATGAGCAACAATGGAATCAAGGTAATGTCAATGGGATTCTTGATTGACTCACAGGACACACCTATCATTTGGAGAGGTCCTCAAAAATCAGGATCCATAAAACAGTTCATGGCAGATACCGCTTGGGGAGACCTTGATGTATTGATTATCGACAACCCTCCTGGAACTGGAGATGAACCGTTGACTGTACTTCAGGCATTGCCTAGTGTTGATGCAGTTATTATGGTCACTACACCAAACAGCTTATCACAGGAAGACGTCTTGAAATGTGTAGGTATGGTGAAGATGCTGAATATTGAGGATATAGGACTTATTGAGAATATGTCATATTATGTCTGCCCTCATTGTGGTGAGAAGACTAACATATTTGGTGAAAGCCAAGGAGAAAACTTTGCAAATGATATGGGGGTTGTCTATTTAGGAAATCTTCCTTTGAATGAGCAAGTTCCGGAATCAGCTAATAAGGACAGCACTATGGTAAATGCTTATGCAGATTCTGAAATCACTCAAAAGTTTTCTGAAATAGTTGACAACATTAAATTGGCATTCCTTGATGACGATTAAGTAAATGCTTTTTCTTTTACTTTTATTATTATTCTAATCTTTATATTTTTTATTGTTATTTTTAATTTTTTCAACTTATTTTTTTATTATTCTAATTTTTATTATTTTTTTGTATTTTTTTAATTTTTTCAATTTATTTTTTTATTATTCTAAT
>JADLKP010000188.1 GCA_016838945.1 Methanobrevibacter sp. | reverse complement strand
AAATTAGTAATTAAAATTAATAATTAAAATTAATAATTAAAAATAATAATTAAAAATAATAATTAAAAATAATGTTTCTATAAAATAAGGAGTTAAAAAATGATAGATGAAACACCAATTAAAACTACTGTAGAGGAATTAAGAAAACTTATTAACATCAACAACTACATTGGAGAACCTATTGAAACCGAAGACAAGATATTAATACCTGTATCCAAAGCGGCAGTGGGATTTGGAATCGGCGAACATAAGAAGGATAATGAGATAACAGGAACCGGTGCAGGTTTAAGTGTTGAACCTATCACTATGGTTGTCATCACAAAAGGAAAAGAGGGGGCAGATGGAATCAGAACCATAAACTTGGCAAAAGGAAATGAAACCAATAAGGCATTGAATGAATTAGGATTAATCCTAACAGACATTGTAAAAGATTTCATCCCATCCAGAACCAATGAAGATGATTACATAAATGTTGACGACATTGAAATCAAAGATGGAGAAATAAGAGAAAAGGCTGAAGACATAGTGGAAGAGGCAGAAGAAAAACTCGACATTGAAATAGATGATGTTGAATAAATGACACTTAACCAAAAATAAAAATCAAAATATGAAAAGGCGATAAAATGAACTTTAATCTTTTTTTAATTGTATTGATCGCCTTTATAATCATATTTTCAATAATCCTATACAACGGTTTAATGATAGTGTTAACCGTTGAAAAAGAGGGAAGCATAGCCAAATATGAACTAAAGGCAACTATGCTAAAAATACCTATTTTTAAAAGATCAAGCACAAAAGGAAATGGCAATGGCACTGAATATGAAGAGGAATCTGAAGATAAGTCCAAAGAGCAAACCCAAGAATCAGACAAATCCGAACATAAATCCAAAGAGCAGACCCAAGAATCAGACAAATCTGAAGACAAATCCGAACATAAATCCAAAGAGCAGACCCAAGAATCAGACAAATCTGAAGACAAATCCGAACATAAATCCAAAGAGCAGACCCAAGAATCAGACAAATCTGAAGACAAATCCTTAAAAGAAAAATACGAAGAAATCAAGCCAATACTAAATCACTTAAAAAACTCCAAAGAGGAGCTGAAAAAATATTTGAAAGATATTTTAAAAACAATCGATTTAAGAAAGCTCGAAGGAAACCTTATAATTGGTCTTGATGATCATACAACCACAGTTAAAATAGCGAGCTTGATTTGGTCGATAGGGGCCATTGTAAATAGTGCAAAACCTGCATCTATCACGGTAGAACCAAAGTTCACAGAGGAAGTAATAGATTTTGAAGGAAAAATGGAATTAAGAATAAACATGTTAATTTTATTGGTCTGCAGTTTAGCCTTATTAAGCAAAAAGAACATTAGAGTATTGATTAAGGAACTTTATAGACAAAAGAAATCAAAAAAAGAGAAGACCAATGAAAAGGAGTTGTTAGAATTTGAAAAGGACCCCCTTAGCAATTCACTCTCCCAATGATTGATAATTGAAGTGATAATCGAAGTGATAATTGAAGTGATAATATGGATGGAATGGAAATAATAAACAGCTTTAGAAAAGAAACGGCATATGAATTTAGCGAAGCCATTCCAATATATGATGGCAACATACACCTAATTTTCAAAATTGACATTATTTCAATCAATCTAGATCCATCCAAATCCAAAATAAGCAAACTAAAAGGATTTATAGGAAATGGAAAAGAAAAGGCAGAAAATTCAATATCTCATTTGGACATTGAACCTGTAGCATACATGCTAAGAATGGATGAAAATGAATTCCATATTGAACCAATTGATGAAGAATATGAAAAAATTGTTAAGGATAATGAAAAGGAATTACTAAACCAATTTTTAGAAAAGAAATAATGGTTATCCATTTGAAAAAAAAGAAAATGAAGAAATAAAAAAATAAAACCGTCATTTAGGCAAAGGAATATTCTCTTCACATACATAAACATCCACTAAAAATGCATGATTGGAATCAAATGATTTGTCAATGGCCAATTCAAGGTCTTCTCTAGATTCCACTTTCATAGAATTGATTCCATAAGCTTCAGCTAATTTTGCAAAATCAGGATTTGCCAAATCTATTTGATACTTGTCCATACCATAAACTGTCTCTTCCCATTGGCGAATGATTCCCAATTGGGAGTTATTGATAATGAAAACCTTAACATTCAAATCATATTCACGAATTGTAGCCAATTCCTGAATGACCATCTGAATATCGCCGTCACCGCATATGACCACAACTTGACTGTCAGGATGAGCAATGGCTACACCAATAGAAGCAGGCAAACCATAACCCATAGGTCCGAATCCACCAGAGAACAAGAGTTTTCCGAACTTGTCATTGCTGGAAAGCAATGTTGTCCAAGTTGTGTGAGTGCCGGCATCTGAAAGGAAATAGCATCCCTTGAATGCATTGACGATTTTATTGATTGCATAAGGAGGCCTTAATGGAATGCAATTCTCTTCAGATTCTGCAATTCCATCAACTATCAATGGCTCATAGTTGGAATAGATTTCATTGATCCAATCCTGATACAATATGAAATCCTTATCCCTATACTCCTTAGATTCAAGGTCATCCAACAACAAGTCCAAAAGGTCTGATGCATCCATACAAATATTGATGTTGCCCTTAAGGCAACCCTCATCAATGTTTACATGTATTATCTTATCCTTGACAGCATTAAAATCACAAGCTGCAATGGTTCTCTCAGATAATCTTGCACCTAAAACCAAAATGCAATCAGAGTTTTCATAGGCATAGTTTGCTATTGAAGTTCCTCTCAATCCAACAATTCCAAGGTTCAATTTATCGTCTTCACTGATGACTCCTTTAGAGTGAAAAGTTGTGGCGATAGGTACCCATGTTTTACTTACAATTGCGTTTAATTTTTCGATAGCTTTACCCCAAACTATACCATTTCCTACAACAATTAATGGTTTTCGTGAACTCTTAAGTTTATCAATAGCTAAGTTGATGCTGTTATCTACATTAGCCATGACATTTTTTGAGAAATCATCAATAAACACTAATTTTTCATCAAAATAATTGAAGTGACCGTCAAAAATATTCACCAGTTCATAAAAATCATCAAGATTGGAAATCTTTTCATTGAAGCAATCCAAATCAGATGAAAGACCCTCAAAAATAGGGGTTTTCGAGGAATCAATCCATTTTTCCAATGAAAGGTCATTTAGATTCACTTCCCCCATAAGCACATCCTTGGATAGATTGATGTGGACAGGACCCTTAGGACACTTGTGAAGCATGATTAAGGATTCAATTAAATTAAAAATAGCTGATTTCGCAGAAGATGGATGAAAGCTGGCAACAGTTATATTCTCAAAAACGTCATTGATTGGAGAATTTTGAAAGATGTCTTCATCCTTTCTGGAATAGTCATTGTCTCCAGTGATTATAAGGAGAGGTACAGAATCCTTAAAGGCGGTTGCTACACCCATAACCAGATTCATGGCACCTGGCCCTGCAGTGGAAATGCACAATCCATAATTGCCTGATGAACGAGCATAAGCATCTGCAGCATGAACAGCCCCCTGTTCATGTCTTGTGAGAATATGCTCAATTGAAGAATCCTTTAAAGCTTTGTAGAAAGGAAGTATCTGTTCTCCAGGGTGACCAAAAATATGTTTAATCCCGTCCTGTTCAAGCAATCTTATTAATGCTTCTGCAGTATTCATGTTATCACATTTTAAAAATTAAGAATTAAATAATTAAAAAAACAATTAATTCAAACCAAATTTCAAAATATTAAATAATAAATAAATTGAGAATTAAATAATTTGAAATTAAATAATTTGAAAATTAAAAAACTAAAATTAAAAAATTAAAATCAATAATAGTGAGATGAACTATTATTAGTGGAATTTTCAGCATACATCTGTTGAAGCTCATAATCATCAACAAGAATTCTTGCTTCTAAACTATCATAGACCTTTTGCAAGATTGTCTTGTCCTTTGAAGAGATCAGAATGAAATTATTTGACTTTTCATCTTCAACAAACACAGTATAAGTCCCCAACTTATTGTTTTTATAGCAAGTGAAATTGCCGTCACGTATCTCATCAGTACCTAAAGTATCTGCTTTAATCTTTTGGAACCTAAGCATTCCTTGTGATCCTGTAACTGGAGAGCCATTGTTGAAACTTGTAATGTTAAGACCGTAATCATAATCACAATAGTAATGAATATCCAAATTATCAGTATATTCAGATATTTTATCAGTTACTGGAACTTGTGCAGAACAGGAATTTGTTAGATTCATTTGATGATAAGTGACATCTCTGCCTGGTTCAAATATCATATAGGAACCTACGCAGAGTAAGCAAAATACAGCAACTATTAAAATAGCCATTTTCTTATCCATAAAATACACCTTTTATTAATATTAATTATGTTTTTATCTTTATATATATTATTATTAAAAAACATGCAAAATAAATGGAATTTATATATGTTTAAAAAATTAAAATTAGAAAAATAAAATAAAATAAAGATTAGAAAAATAAAATAAAATAAAGATTA
>JADLKP010000187.1 GCA_016838945.1 Methanobrevibacter sp. | reverse complement strand
ATATTTAGAGTTATAGATTAAAACTTTAAATCTGTAATTATGATCGAATATCAAGCTTATATAAGCGGACTTTTTACAAAATATTATATTTTTATTAAGTTTTATCTATAATTGATAAATTATTATTTATTGATTGATTCGTTGATTGTAATTGATTGATTAATTATTATTTATTGATTGATTCGTTGATTGTAATTGATTGATTAATTATTATTTATTGATTGATTCGTTGATTAATCGATTGATAAATTAATTATTTGATTATTGTGGTTATTTGATTGTTTTTACTGATTTTTTATAGTGATATTGTCTGAAATGGACAGTCGCTGTTTTAATTATTATAATTGTATTATTGTATACGAAATCTAAAAAATGTGATTTCATTACAGTTATAATATTTGCCGATGGATGGCAAAAGCCAGATGAAAAAGGAGGTAAATTATATGGCAAACATTTATGTAAAATTTGATACACCTGAAGAAATCGCTAACAAAGCAGAAGAAGCTTTAGAAGTAGCACAAAATACTGGTAAAGTAGCAAAAGGAACTAACGAAGTAACTAAATTTATCGAAAGAGGAAACGCAGCTTTAGTCGTTATTGCAGAAGATGTTGATCCTGCAGAAATCGTTGCTCACATTCCTGTTCTTGCTGAAGAAAAAGAAATTCCTTACGTATACTTAGCTACCAAAGATAAAGTTGGTGCAGCTGCTGGTTTAAGTGTTGGAACTGCTTCCGCTTGTATCGTAGATGCTGGAGATGCTGCAGACTTAGTAGCAGAAGTTGTTGAAAAAGTTGCAGAACTTAAAGAATAAGTATTGCACTGTTTAGAAGATGTTTATCTTCACTATAATTAACAGGTGATAATATGGAAGAAGGAAGTCCAGCTGAAGTTATCGAAGTTCTTCACAGAACTGGAATGACTGGAGAAATCATGCAAGTAAAATGCAGAATTCTCGATGGAAGAGATAAAGGAAGAATTTTAACAAGAAATATCATGGGCCCTGTACGTGAAGGCGATATTTTAATGTTACTCGACACAATCAGAGAAGCTAAGGAGATTAGAACTCCTTAATAACATAAGTTATTAGCTTATCTTAATTAAAGAAGGTGTTTTAACATGAGAACTTGTTCATTCTGTGGTAAAGAAATAGAAGAAGGTACTGGAAAAATGTATGTTAAAAAAGACGGTTCCATCTATTTCTTCTGTAGTAGTAAATGTGAAAAAAATATGATAAAACTTGGTAGAGTGCCAAGAAAAGTTAAATGGGTTAAACAATGATTGAAAGAAGCTTTGTTATGATGAAACCTGATGCGGTATCTAGACGTTTAATGGGTCAAATTTTAAGCCGTTTTGAAAATAAAGGTCTCAAAATTGTTGCTATGAAATTAAGACAAATTGACGAAGATTTAGCTAAAGAGCATTACGGTGAACACGCTGAAAAACCATTCTTTAATGGTTTAGTTGAATATATCACTTCTTCTCCTGCATTAACTATGGTTATTGAAGGTGACGATGCAATTTCAGTAATTAGAAAAATGGTAGGATCAACCAATCCTAAAGAAGCAGATATTGGAACCATTAGGGGAGATTTCGGTATGGATACTGGAAGAAACATTATCCACGCATCCGATGCACCTGAATCCGCTAAAAGAGAAATTGCTCTTTTCTTTGACGAAGAAGAAATTTGCGATTATTCTATGTCTGATAACGCTTGGATTTACGAATAGATTCAAAATCTATTAATTTTAGATTTTATTGAATGGTAATATTCGTTGTCTAAAATATTTAGATTTTATTGAATGGTAATATTCGTTGTCTATAATCATTAGCTATATTTAGCTTAATATTGATTGAAAATTATATTGTTAAATTTATTGAATTTGTTTGATTTATTGAATTATTAAATTGTGAGTGGAGTAAAAATGAAGATTAGATCCCCAATTGTATCTGTATTAGGTCATGTAGACCATGGTAAAACTACCTTATTGGATTATATCAGAGGAAGTACTGTAGCTGATAGAGAAGCAGGTGGTATTACCCAACACATTGGAGCTACTGAAATACCAATAGATACAATAAATGAAATTTGTGGAGATTTTATAGCTCGTTTATCAATTAAAGATACAATTCCAGGTTTATTTTTTGTAGATACTCCAGGGCATGCTGCATTTACATCACTTCGTAAACGTGGTGGAGCTTTAGCTGATTTAGCTATTTTAATTGTTGACATAAATGAAGGTTTCAAACCTCAAACCTATGAGGCAATTAATATTTTAAAGATGTATAAAACTCCATTTATTGTTGTAGCCAATAAAATTGATAGGATCTTTGGATGGGACATTCATGAAGGTGCTTCCTTTATGGAAAGTTTTAAAGAGCAAGCTCCTAGTGTACAAACCGAATTGGATTTGAAGGTTTATGAGCTTGTAGGCAAATTGCATGAAGAAGGATTCCAATCCGAACGATTTGATAGGGTAAGTGATTTTGCAAGCCAAATTACAATCATTCCAATCTGTGCAAAATCTGGTGAAGGTATTATTGAGCTCATTGCCATGCTATTAGGTTTGGCTCAAGAATATTTGACAGAACAATTGGAAATCCACGAAGACGCTCCTGCTAAAGGAACTGTCCTTGAAGTCAAGGAGGAAACCGGTCTTGGTGTAACTGTAGACAGTATCATCTATGATGGTGTTCTCCGTGATGGCGATGAAATAGCTTTGATGGATGCAAACAATGTTGTAAAGACCAAAATCAGATCTATCTTAAGGCCTCTTCCTCTTGAAGAGATGAGAGATTCCAAAAAGAAATTCAAAAAGGTCGATGAGGTTGTTGCAGCAGCCGGTATCAAGATAGCTGCTCCAAATCTTGATGATGTTGTTTCAGGTTCTCCACTTAGGGTATTAAGTGATGAAGAGGACGTTGAAGCAGAATTATTAAAAGAATTGGAAGACATTACTGTTGATACTGATGATGAAGGATTATTTGTTAAGGCAGATACATTAGGTTCACTTGAAGCGGTTGTTCATTTGCTTAAGGAAATGGATATTCCAATCAGATCTGCAGAAATTGGAGATGTAAACAAAAGGGATGTTATTGATGCATCCATTGCCAAAGAGGAAAATATCGAACATGGTGTAATTATTGCATTCAATGTGAAGGTACATCCTAAGGCTGAAGTCGATTTAAATAATTCAGGAGTTAAACTCTTTAAAGGTGATGTAATCTATCAGATTACCGAAGATTATGAAGCGTGGGTTCTTGAGAGAAAAGAAGCTCAGAAAAAGCAATGGCTTGAAGCAATTATCAAACCTGCTAAATTCATGATACTTCCAAAATTGATATTTAGGCAAAGCAAACCTGCAATCTGCGGTATTGAAGTGGAAGCAGGAACTGTAAAACAAGGCTATGCCTTGATGAATGCAAATGGTGATTATGTAGGTACCATTGCAAGTATGGAAGATAAGGGTGAAACATTACCTGCAATTTCAAGAGGTCAAAGAGTTGCTATGGCTATCAATGACGCTGTGGCGGGAAAGGACTTTGAAGAAGGGGATAGCTTATATGTGGATATTCCTGAAAAGCATTATAAAATCTTGGAAAGAGAGTTTAAGGATAAATTGAATGAAGATGAATTCATGGCCCTTGACGAAATCTTAGAAATCAAACGTAAGAAAGATAGAAATTGGGGTAAATTAGGTCTTTTCGAATATTAATATAATTCAATCAAAATATCAAATAATTGATCAAATAAATCAAATAATCAATCAAATAGTCAATCAATTACTCAATCAAATAATTAACTAAAATTAATTTCATAATTAATTTCACATATATTTAAGATTATAGAATAAATACTAGAGATTAAGGGAGATTAAATTCCTAAAAATAAAAGGAGGAATTTTATTGGCATTTAAAATTGTTGTATCTGATAAGGAATTAAGTTATCAATTAGAAGTTGATGATGCAAAACAATTAAACGGTTTAAAAATCGGAGAAGAATTCGATGGTCAAATCGTTGGTTTAGATGGCTACACTTTAAAAATCACTGGTGGCAGTGACAAAAACGGTTTCGCTATGAAAAAAGACGTCGATGGTCCTAGAAGAATCAGAAGTCTTTTAACCGGTGGAGTAGGCTACAAACCTAAAGCTGACGGTGTTAAAAGAAGAAAAACTGTCAGAGGAAACACTATCTCTGAAGATATTGTTCAAATCAACACTATTGTTGCTAAAGCAGGCAGCAAATCCATATCTGATATCTTAAATCCTGAAGAAGAAGGAGAAGCAGAAGAATAATCAGATAGCTGATGATAAATGAAATTTATAATGAACCTTTTCATTATCATTTTTCATTCATTTTGAAATCTGTAATGAACCTTTTCATTATCATTTTTGTTTTCATTCAAAAAATTCATAATTTATTATTAAAATTTTCAAATTTATATTATATTTTATTATTATCAAATTTAAAGTTCAAAATCATGTTTATATTAATATTGAATTATAAATATGGTTTCAATTTAGAAAATAAGAGAATTTATTAAAGATTCATAATATGATTCAATATTAATTATAAATTTTCATTAATAGTTA
>JADLKP010000004.1 GCA_016838945.1 Methanobrevibacter sp. | reverse complement strand
TTAATTTTTAGTTAATTTTTAGTTAATTTTTAGTTAATTTTTAGTTAATTTTGATATATCATGCCTACTATTTTTATTTTAATTTAAATTTTAAAGAATAATCTGATAATTATTCAATATCATTTGCTTCTCTATAAATTGATCCATAGACTCTGCTTAAGACAATACTGATATATGGACTGACAAGCAAGGAATCCAAGATTGTTTTGGTTAAGACCAATACCAATGCAGAACCTAACAAGATGCTTAAGCCAGTAGCTATTGCTCCGAATATTATCTCAAAGAATATTGAGATAACTGCAATCACTACACCGGAGAATATGATGATTCCAATGAATCTGCCCCAACCGATGTTTTTGATTTGAGCCAAAATTCCTTTGAAATCAAATGCTGCCTTCAAGTCATCTTTTGCAATCATATTGCAGATTGCCATAGTTTCCATCAAAGCTGCAAATACTAATAATATCATTGCAATGACTACTAAAATTCCACCAATTGCATTGACGGAACCGCCTACAGCCTCATTAACAGCCAACATCATTCCAAAGAAGAAGAGGATTAAAGGCAAAATCATATATGCAATTTGAGCGATAGTGATTTTGATACCCTTTACGAAGATTCCTTTGATGTCCCCAAATCCTGGAAGGTCAGATCTCTTTTCAATGGAATATTTGACTACATCATAAATGTATCCTGCACAAAAGAGCGCAAGTATGAAAGATACAATCCAAGACAAGACCACCAATGCCACACTGCTTGGAGGAAGTGCAGATATTGCTGCTTGAACCGTGTCGATAGGAGCCGCATTAGCCAATGCTCTCATATTGTCAAAGACCATATACTCCATGAAGATTGAAACAAGACTGGAAACAAGTATAATTATACCGAAGGTCAAAACCTTTTTTCCATCATTGAAAGGATATTTCAATCCTTCCTTTACAACGTCAGTTATGCTACTCATAAAACCACATCCCTAATGAAGATTGTATAATAATCCGCTTACTCTTGATTGCATGATCATGGTATAAGGACCTACAATGAACAGCATCACAAGGTAACTTATCAATAATCCTGCTGCAAATATTCCTCCTGCTGCCATATCAAAACCTAAAGTTCCGGTGAATATTCCAAAGAATCCGAATACTAACCATATCAATAAGCAAACAATTAAGTAAAGTGCACCACAAATGACAACTAAACCAAGGTATGTGCCAACACTTCTTGCAACACCGACTGATTTGATGATTTCAATGATTTCACTCACAGCAAATGCCTTGCCTAAGGAATCACCATTTTCCACCATATGTGCCACTCCAAACATGCTCATCAAATAAGCAAATACAATGCCTACAATAGTAATTATGGAACCGATAGCCATCAATGCAGATTCCGCATATCCTCCAATTGCACTGGAAACCAATGCAAATATCAGGAATATTATAAATGGAATCAGGCAATAGACCAGATAGACCAGAACCACCTTTATGCCATCAACAAACATGTCAATAACATTATCAAATTCAGGTAATGGATCATTACCGTTAATCATACCTTCTACAGAGATTTTAGTAACTCTGTAGGAATAACCATAAATCAAGAATATTGGAAGGAACAGGAAACTTAGGAAGTAAGTTGCTCCCAATATCAATAAAATCTTCAAATCCTTAGCAGAATATTCCAAAGCGTCTTTATAAATATCTAATATCACTTATATCAACCCCAATAAAAATCAAATTATTTTTTAGTTAAAGTTCATCATCACTAAATTTAAAAATATCCTCTATACTTAAATAGGAAGCCGTATCCTCACCATAGGTGGCTACATTCAAGACCCTTGTCAATTTATATGCCAAAAGTAGAGAGGGATTATACCGTCCGTTTTCCAAGGCATTAATTGTCTGACGAGTCACACCAACTGATTCAGCCAAGTCCTGTTGACTCATCTTGATCTCCTGCCTCAAATATCTTATAATTGTTTTCATATAATCACTTAAATAATAGCTAGATTCAATATGGAAATAAAAATGTAATGAAAACATTACAAATGTAATAAATATTTTCCAAATGTAAAAATTATTTTACATCCCCATATGTAAAAATTATTTTACATCATATATAAATGTTTCTATGAATTAGGTGAAAATATGGATTTGAAGAGCATCAAAAATAGGAAACTTAAAAAATAGTGATTAAAAAAGTGTAAAAAATAGAAAAATATGAAAAAGAAAGATAGGACAAATATTATCCTGCCCTATATGATCTAAAATTATCAATAATGTACAAGAGTATTAAAAGACCTGAAAGTATTGAAAGCAGCAATACGATTGGAGCTAAAGGCAGTTGGAAAAGATGTTGCTCTAAACCACTTGCATCAATAAAAACCGCCACAAGATTATTTAAGAAGTGAATAGACATGGTCATAAGAATATTGTCTGTTTTCAAATAGATTATGCACATGCAGATTCCAAATACGAATGCACTTATAATTCCACCAAATTCGTGCCCAATTGCAAAGATTCCAGAAGATAACAGCATAGCAGGTATAATTCCAATCCTTATTTTTAATCTATTGAATAGAACTCCCCTAAACAACAGCTCTTCAAGTACAGGCGCAATGATGATTGAAGACAATATATCAAAGAGAAGAGAGGATGGTTCCATTACTTCTGGAAGCAAATCAGGTGCAGGCATATTCTCAGGATATACGAAATTAATGAATATGTCCAAATTTGAAATAATCGCTACAAATATAAATGCAAATAAGATATTTATTAGGAATATATAGAAAATTTCACGCCGATTATCACTTTCTAAAATCTTGGAAAAATTATTTTTCAAACCATATGTGCCTCTTAAGGCCCATGCAAAAAACAGGAGCAACAATATCAGGAAGGGCATGACAATTAAATCCCCATCATTTTCTAAGACAGGAAACAATAGAGATAGAACCAATGTTATGACAAAGGCAACAAAGATTGCTAAAGCAAGTTCCCTGATTCTTATGGTTCTAAGCCTTACATTTAAGTCAGTTACATCAAAATCCATTTTATGCACCAAATTAATAAGAATTTTAAAATAAATTAAATAATCTATAATTTACTAAATGATATTATAAATAATTTTCTCATAAAATTTATAATAAAAGTATTAATAGAAATTACTTATTGAATTTTCGAGCATAATAAATAATGTATGCAGGAACGAAAATTACTGAAAACAAACATAATAATCCGGTCATTTCTGCAAATGGATCATAAGTTAAAATCGATAATAAAGGAGTATAATCATTGATATACACCAATAGATTTCCTAAAAAATGAACTGTAATGTTCATGAGGATATTGTCATATTTCATATAGAATATGCACATCAACATTCCAAATACGGTTGCAGTCATTACATGCAGAAAAGGTGCACCTCCATAAAAATGAAGTGAACCGAAAATTATAGAAGATACGACTATTGCAAATGGAGCTCCTTTTCTGATTTTCAATCTATTGAATATGACTCCTCTAAATAACAATTCCTCAGCAATAGGCGCTATGAACACAGCTGCAATAAACCCCAAAAATAAAGTCAAAGGATCAGTAAAACCTGGTCCAGCGGCCATAAGAAAACTTGGAGAGGCAATTTTGAAAACCAATCCTGCACTTGCACAAAGATTTACTAAAATAGTGCAAAAAAGAAAATTGATAATCGCTAGAGCCACAATTTTAAAGGCATTTCCAAATTCAAAAACCTCATTTACATCCTTTGTGAATCCTCTTGTCCCCATGCAAGCAATGGCAAAAAATCCCATTATGCATAAATCAAAGATTATTGAGAAAAATTCATCATTTTCAAAACCAATGAAATCATAGATGTATCCTGCTAAAAATAAGCATATGACAATAGCTATTCCAGCTTCTAAAAGAGTGATTGTTCGAAGCCTTAAATTAAAATCCTTAACACTAAAATCCATACATATCCCCCAGATAAAAATAAAATTTATTTATAAAAAAATAATCTAATATTTTTCTAATAATAGTATATTATTGTTATTAATAAATTTTTTTAAAAATTTTAAAAATTTTCCAAAACTTGATGCAAATCATATAAAAATTAATAAAATATATTTAATCTAAAATTCAAAAGTAAATATGTATTTTAAAATATATGATTTAAAAATATGATTTTAAAAATTAAAAATTGATATTAAATGAAAATTATCTAAAATATAGGAGAGTTTAAATGGCAATACATCCAATTGAATTTAGATATGGAACTCCAGAAATGAAAAGAATCTGGGAACAGGAAAACAAGCAGCAAAGAATGTTAGATATTGAATCTGCATTGGCTCAAGCTGAAGGAGAACTTGGAATCATTCCAAAGGAATTTGCAGATGAAATCAAAGCTAAAGCAAACACAAAATTTGTTACTGTGGAACGTGTAAGTGAAATTGAAGCTGAAACCAAACACGATATCGCTTCCCTTTCAAAGGGATTGAGCGAAGTCTGTGAAGGAGAAGCTGGAGAATACGTTCACTTTGGAGCAACATCCAACGATATTGTAGACAGTTCAAACTCATTACTCATAAAGGACTCAATTGAAGTTCTTGAAGAAAAGATCGAAAGATTAACCAAAATCATTCTTAAATTGGCAGAAGAAAACAAGACCAAAGTCTGTATAGGCCGTACCCATGGTCAACATGCACTTCCAACCACTTATGGTATGAAATTTGCAATCTGGGCAGATGAGCTTCACAGACAATACGACAGATTATTGCATGCAAAGGAAAATGTCTGTCTCGGTATGATGGACGGTGCTGTAGGAACCACTGCTGCACTTGGAACCCAAGGTTGGGAAGTTCATAAGAAAGTGTCTGAAATTCTTGGACTCAAACCTGCTCCAATAACCAACCAAGTATTGCAAAGGGATAACCATGTAGAATTCATAGCAACCCTTGCTAACATTGCAACCACATTAAGCAAAATAGCTCTTGAAGTCAGAAACCTTCAAAGAACTGAAATTCAAGAGTTAGGTGAATTCTTCGACCCTGAAAAACAAGTTGGAAGCAGTACCATGCCACATAAGATGAACCCTATCACTGCTGAAAGAATCTGCGGTGTTGCAAGAATCGTAAAATCCTATGTGAATGCAGCTATGGAAAACAACCCACTTTGGCACGAAAGAGACTTGACAAACTCTTCCTGTGAAAGAATCATGTTCCCTGAAGCTTGTATTCTCTGTGATTACATCTTAAATCTTACAATCAAGCTTATGAACAATCTCATATTCTATGATGAAAACATTGAAAGAAACTTGAATTTCACCAATGGACTGATCATGGCAGAAAGATTGATGGCAGAACTTACCAGAGCCGGAATGGGTAAGCAGACCGCTTATGGAGTAGCAAGGAAAAATGCTATCAAAGCAAACAAAGAGAAATTGCTCCTTGCAGACCTTATCCTTGAAGACCCGGATGCAAGTCAATTCCTCTCAAAAGAGGATGTTGAAAGAATCATGGATCCTCATACATACATAGGTTCTGCAGAAATCATTGTTGATGAAATTATAGAATCATCTAAAGACTGGTTTTAACTAACCAGTTACTTTTTTTCTTTTTTTGTCCTTACCCTTTTTCTATCATACTAATTTTATTTTTCACTACTTTCACTATTTCCTCTTATTTTTTCATACCAATACTTCCTATCTTTTCTCATTTTTTACAATTCACGATTTTAAAACAGTAATTTAAATAAGTATTTTTATAATTAAAACCAAACTATTAAATATGTTTAGAGAAATGAGACGAAAGAAACAGGCTTTAAGTAAAGAAGAGTGCATAGATATTTTAATTAACGAACCTCGTGGAGTTTTAGCAGCACTTGGAGATGAAGATTATCCTTATGCAGTACCCCTAAGTCATGTTTATGTGGATGGAAAAATATATTTCCATGGAACTGTAAAGGAAAGCCACTTAAGGGATTCAATTGAAAAGCATGAAAAGGTTTCCTTTTGCGTAATCGACAAGGGAGCAAAATCAGACAGCTGGTGGTACACATTCAAAAGCGTTATTGTCTTTGGTAGAATGAGAACAATCAAGGACAAGGATTTGAAAATAGAAAAGTTGACTCATTTGGGAAACAAGTTTTTCCCAAGTGAAGATGAGACAAAATCAGAAATAGACAGGCTTTTGGATGTTACAGAATTGTATGAAATGACAATAGAACATATGAGCGGAAAGATAGTTGAGGAAAAATAGTTCTAAATTCCATAATTTAAGGGAAAAACCCATTCTTTTTCACTATTTTTTAATAGCAATATCCTTTATTACCTCACCTGCAATCATCAATCCTGCAACTGGAGGCATGAAGGAAACGCTGCCCTTAACCTTATGCTTCTTTTCATTTTGATTTATTTCACAACCATTTGTGTTTATAGGATGTTCCTTTGAATACAAGACCTTTAACTTCTTAATATTTCTCTTTTTTAAATCTTTTTTCATTATTCGGGCAAGGGGACAGTATGAGGTCTTATAAATATCATCTATTTCAAACTTTGTAGGGTCCAACTTGTTTCCAGTTCCCATACAGGACATGACTGGCAAGCCAATTTCCTTGGATTTGCATATGATTGCAATCTTGGCCATTATAGTATCCACACAGTCAACGACATATGACAAATCCTCTGTAATGATGTCGGATTCTGAATCCGCCAGGTAGAATTCATTATGAATTTCAACATTAGCATCAGGATTAATATCCAGGATTCTCTCTTTCATAACGTCAACCTTGTTTCTGCCAATTGTTTTTGTTGTGGCTATTATCTGCCTGTTGATATTGGTCTCATCAACCTTATCGAAATCCACCAGAACAAAATTCCCTATTCCACTTCTTGCAAGTCCCTCACAAACGAAGGACCCGACACCACCAAGGCCAAAAACAGCTACCTTGGCATTCTTTAACTTTTCCATTCCTTCATTTCCAATTAACATTTCTGTTCTTGAAAACTTCTCATCCATCTGTGCTCACCAAAAATTTAAATTAATTTAATTGATTATATAATAATTGAGGTTAAGACAATAAAAACTTAATGCAAAAACAATTACGAATCAAGTGATGGCTTATGATTATAGACACACATTGTCACATCTACAACAGTGAAATGGAAAATGCAGAGGAAATAATAAGGGAAGCTGCAGATAGCGACATTATCTTAATATTGAATGGAACTGACCCTAAAAGCAATGATGAAGCATTGGAATTGGCTAACAAATATGAAAATGCCTATGCTGCCTTAGGATATTTTTACACTTTTGCAGATGAAATTACAGATGAAGACATTTCCTTATTGGATAATCAGCTAAATAATGACAATGCAATAGCTGTAGGAGAAATAGGGCTTGACTATTACAAGGATAAGGAAAATAAGGATAGTCAAATAGAATTGTTTGAAAAAATGTTGAACCTTGCAGAGAAACATAAGCTGCCTGTAATAGTCCATTCCCGAAAGGCTATGCAAGACACATTTGACGTATTGAAAAAACACAATGTGGTGGGCGCCTTGCATTCATATCAAGGTTCAGCTGAAATGGCAGAGCAATTCATCAAATTAGGTTTCTATATAGGAGTTGGCGGAACAATCACTCACAGCAACAATAAGAAAACAAGAAAAATGCTAAATAATATAGGCATCAATCATATTGTAGTGGAAACAGATTCCCCATATCTGCCTCCCGAAGAAAAAAGGGGAGAAGAAAACAGTCCAATGAACTTGAAATACATTATAGGGAAAATAGCTGAAGAATTGGATATGAGTGAAGAAGAAGTCATAAGAACAACTACAGAAAATGCTCTAAGGCTATTTAAAATATGATGGAAGATTAAAAAAATTGCTAATTTTAGAAAATTTAATTGAAAAAAAGAAAAATTGCTACTTTTAATAAAAAAATGGACTGACCGGGATTTGAACCCGGGGCCTCCGCCATGCCAAGGCGACGATCTACCATCTGAGCTACCAGCCCAAAAAAAAATTAAATCAACATATGATATATTTGACTTTTTAATATAAATAACTAGTCATTTAAAAATCCATTTCAAACTTATTTTAATGAAATCCACTCAATTGAAAACCTAAAGTCAAAACAACATTTTAAAAAATTATACTAACAATCGTTAGTTTTATTAATATAAAAAATAAAAATACAATATGAATTTAACTAACAAATGTTAGTTTAATGAAAATTTTAATTAATTAAATAACCATCAACATCAGATTAAGGGGAGAAAATGGCAGAAAAAAATACAAAGGAAAAGATATTTGACGTTTCCATTGACTTATTCTCGCAAAATGGATACGATGGAGTTTCCATACGGCAAATAGCTGGAGAAGTGGGAATAAAAGAAAGTTCCATCTATAACCACTATTCAAGCAAGGAATCTATTTTGGAATCCATATTGAACTATTACATTAATGAAATGCTTAAGGAAGAAGCACCTATAATGCAATCTGAAGAAAATCTTGATGTGGATTTTGACCAGTTCTATAAGGAAGGAAGCGATAGGTTCATATCAAAGCTGTCTGAAGAGAAAATGATGAAAATCACAAGAATCTTTCTTGTGGAATCCTATCATAACGAAAAGATAAAGAATTTTGTGAAGGAAGCAATCATAGGCTATGCAATTGATGGATGGGAAGATCTCTTTGAATTGATGAAGGAAAAGAACTTCATCAGAAGGGATGCTGACATCAATCAGCTTGCAGAATCATTCTATTACTATGGACTGTTCCTATTATACGAACATTTCATAATCAATTATCCAGAAGATGACGAGACATTCCTAAAGGATTTCGAAAGAAGAACAACAGCACATATGAAACTTCTCTTCAATTCCGTAAAGATAGATATGGAAGAAAATGATGATGAGAAAGATGATGATAATGATGATGAAAGCCCAAATGAGGGGCATATCAGATTGGAAAAAGAAAAGGATTATTCAAAAGTGGAAAATCTGGTAAGGGATGCATTTTGGAATGTCTATAGACCTGGAGCTTATGAACATTATATCGTTCATAACTTAAGGAAAGATTCAAGCTTCATAAAGGATTTGGCATATGTGATTGAAAAGGATGATGAAATCATAGGCCATATAAACTATTCAATCGGAAGATTAAATCTCTTTAAGGAAAATAGATATGGAGTAGACATTAAGCTAAATGAAGGCAGCGGAAAAGCCACTGTTCTTGGTCCAATAGCTATAGATTCCAAACATCAAGGCCATGGATATGGGTCTAAAATAATAAGATACACTTTGAATCTTGCACAAAAAATGAATATTCCATTTGTCTTTGTAATCGGCGATGAAGACTATTACCACAGATTCGGCTTTGAAAGTGCATCAAAATACAATTTCTTCCTGGAAGGAACAGATATTGATGAAGAGAATCCATTTTTCATGATAAAAATATTTGAAAAGACTTTTAAGAATCTTGATTACGATAAGGGAATATTCAGCAATCCAGAAGTCTTTGATGTTGATGAAAAAAAAGTTGATGAATTTGATGAAAGATTTGAATATAAGGAAAAAAAGGTCCAAGAAGGACAATTGGACATATGAAAAATAAAAATTATCAAAAAGGTGTTAAAATGAAATATCTGATAATCAATGGGTCTCCAAGAAAGAAAAATACTTGGAGCATGGTTAAACAGGCAAAAACAAAGTTAGGAGAAGATGCAGAGTTTGAAGAAGTGCAATTGATGAAGGAAAAAATCCCTATGTGCAATGGCTGCTTCAAATGCATTATGGAAGGGGAGGAAAACTGCCCTCACCACGAATCAGTCAGTCCAATCATAGAAAAGATCAGATGGGCAGATGGAATCATAATAGCATGCCCAGTTTATGCAATGAATGTTACTGCACTCCTTAAGAACTTCTTTGATCATACTGCATACATATATCACAGGCCAGAATTCTTTGATAAGAAGGCACTTGTTGTTGTATCTACAGCAGGAGCCGGGCAAAAGGATGTAGCCAACTACATTGATGAAACATTAAGGCATTGGGGATTCAATAAGGTATATCAAATAAGATATGCATTTGGTGGAAAAGATGAAATCAACACTGAAGAGATAAATAAGATCTCTCAAAAGTTCCATAAGGATGTTATGAGCAAAAAGCTCCATTCCCCAAAAGTTGGAGACATCATTTTCTACAATGTTTGGAGAGCTATGGCTCCAAAAAGCGATGCCATGAAAAAGGATAAGGAATATTGGGAAAGCACAGGATTGGTAAATTATGAATTTGCTCCAAATGTGAATTTAGGAATCTTCAAAAAGCTTTTTGGAAAAATAATGTATTTTATTCTAAATAGAGTGATGAAATAAAGGAACTAAACAATTCCATATCAACGAAAAAAAATGAATATCAAAAAAATCTGGAAAACTATTAAATGCTTTAAAAATAAAGAAATTAATATAAAATTGATTTAAAAAACAAAATTGGTAATCTTATGAACAATGCTGAAAATTTAGGAAAATCCAAAAGAATATTCTATTATGACGTTTTAAGAGCAATAGCCATCATCGGAATCGTATTCTGTCATGTATCCGTATTCTTTGTTACAAGAGACATCAATAGCCCAAATCTTTACATTTCAGCGTTTTTTGACTGTTTTAGAGAGTTTTCAATACCTATTTTTGTTATGCTTAGTGGAGCACTTCTTATAGGAAAAAAGGATACCTTGACAAAATTCTTTAAAAAGAGATTATCAAGATTGTTCATTCCTTTCCTGTTTTGGGTTTTGATTTATATAATCTATACAAGCATTCACATATACCATGGATTCAACTTAAGCAATGCCATAGATATCTTTTTTGGAAAATCAGGAACCATTGGAGTGCATTTATGGTTCGTTTGGATGATCATAATAGCTTATGTCGGCATATTCATCATAAATAAGATCATTCAAATGGAAGAAAACAAGATTAAGGATTTCTCAAAAAAGTTCATCACAATCCTTGCAGTAATCTCTGTAATCTATATCGGAATATGTCATTTCACTCCATTCAATCCATATAACTCTAAATTGATTTATTACCTTTCATTCTTAGCTTATATTGTGATTGGATACTTTTTGGCGACATCTGACTTTTTGGAAAGGAGAATCGATAGGAAATATCTTATAATAATAACAGCACTGCTTTTTATTGGCACATATCTTTGGTACATATTCGGTTTCGTTGTGCCAAGGTCTCATTTGGTGCATAAGTTCGTAGCATTAAGCTATTTCAATCTAAAGATATTATTCATGTCTGCAAATGCATTTTTACTATTCAAATATCTCTCTAAGACCAAACATTTTGAAGATATGAAAAATAAGGCTTTAGGAAATGCATTTACAACAATAAGCAATTACAGTTATGGAATTTACCTTGTCCACTATTTGGTTTTGTATGATTTGAAAATGAACTTGATTAAAGCTATTAACTTTTCAAATGGACACCCTTTGATTTGGATACCTGCTTTGGTAATTCTTACAACAGCAATCAGCTTGATTATTTTAGCTATTTTAGATAAGATTCCATATTTGGATAAAGTGACTGGAAAGAAATAATTAATGATTAAAAAATAAATGAAGAAATGTAATAAAAATTATTAAGATTAAAAAATAAATGAAGAAATGTAATAAAAATTATTAAGATTGAAAAAAGCAAATTATATAATATTCAAGTGATTTTATGATTGGAAATGAATGGGACAATGTTTTAGAGGAAGAATTCAATAAGGATTACTTCATAAAAATTAAGGAATTTGTAGATGAAGAATACAAAACAAAAACAATCTATCCTCCAAAAGAAGAAATGTTCAATGCCTTTAAGCTATGTCCAATAGACAATGTAAAGGTTGTCATATTAGGCCAGGACCCATATCATGAAGAAGGACAGGCTCATGGTCTTGCATTCTCAACACCTGAAGGCCATCCAATCCCAAGATCTCTAAAAAATATCTTTAAGGAAATAGAATCAGAATACGGCTATCCAATCCCAGAATCAGGCTGTCTTGAATCTTGGGCAAAACAAGGAGCATTCCTACTCAATACTGTACTCACCGTTGAAGAAGGAAATGCAAACTCCCACAGCAAATGCGGATGGCAGACATTTACAGACAATGTAATAAGCATCTTAAATCAGCAAAATCATCCAATTGTTTTCCTGTTATGGGGAAGACAGGCAGAACTCAAAAAGGAACTGCTCACAAATCCTAATCATTTAGTGCTTATATCCCCCCATCCAAGCCCATTCTCTGCAAGAAGAGGGTTCTTTGGATGCAATCACTTCAAATTGGCTAATGAATTCCTAAAGGAAAACAATTTAAAGGAGATTGATTGGAGAATCAATAGCTCAACTAAAGGCCAACAAACTCTTTTTTAAACTTATTTTAAATAATATTTGGAATATCAGAAAAAAATGCCGATTTTAATATCGTTCATTGATAAACAGTTTCCTAGGAAACATTTATATATTTCAAAATCCAAACTACTAAACATGACAGAAAATGAAAAACAGTGGGATAAATTTGATTCAATGCCTTTTATTGCACTTATACACCACATATCAAGAAATAAATTACGATATTCCCAGAAAAACCCGAACCATATAGACATGGTTCATGAAGGCCAATATTTGATGGAAATCTATAAAAGAAAAAATTTATCTCAGGATGATTTGGCAACTATTTTTGGTCAAAGCAAAGGAACAATAGCTAAAGCTTTAAGAAAATTGGAAGACAATAGATATGTTGAAAGGATCATTGATGAAAACAATAGAAGGAAATACATTTTAAAAACAACAGAAAAAGGAGAAGAACTAGCTATTCTATTAGAAAATGATTTGAAGAAGTGGGAAGAACAGGTTGGAATAGACAAGCTAGATGATGACGTAAAAGACCAATTAAGGGAAATAGCTAGGAAAACAGAAGAAATATTAGAATGATGATTTTAATTTGAATTAGATGATTTAATTTGAATCAGATAATTTTTAATACATTATAGATTAGGGGTTAAAATGGCAAATAAAAATGTAGAACTAATGAGAGGAAATCCAGAAACAGCAGTTAAAAAACTTGCTATCCCAATTATGATATCAATGCTACTTACAGCATCATACAATATCATAGACGGTATTTGGGTAGCAGGGCTTGGACAGGCTGCAATAGCTGGAATCGGTTTTGTGACACCTATTTTCATGATATTGAATGGTGTAAGCGTAGGTCTTGGAAGCGGTGCTACAAGCAGCATAAGTCGTTTTGTAGGAGCTAAAAACCATGAAGGTGCCAACAAATCTGCGGCACACGCTCTATTAATATTTCTAGTGGCTTCAATCCTTCTTACAGTAATCCTGATATCCGTTCAGGAACCTTTGCTTAGAGCTTATGGAGCAAGCGGACAAAACCTTGTTGAAGGTATCAAATATGGAACTCCACTATTCTTAGGCCTCATTGCATTCATGTTCGGTAACGGAGGAAGCGGTATCCTTCGTGGGGAAGGTGATATGAAAAGAGCAATGTATGCAATGATTGTGTCTGTAACCCTCAACGCGATTCTTGACCCTCTTTTCATTTATGTGATGGGCTTAGGTTCTGCAGGAGCATCCCTTGCAACAATTGTCAGTGCTCTTGGATCCACATCTGTAATTCTATACTGGATACTCATCAAAAAGGACACCTATGTGAATGTTAACCTAAAAGAGTTCAAGTTCGATTCAAAAATAGCTAAAGACATCTTAAAGGTAGGCATTCCAGCATCAATGGATATGTTCATGATGTCCTTTGCAGTAAGCCTATATTTAATATTCATCTCAACAATCGGAGGGGAATACGGTATTGCATCATTTACATCAGGCCAAAGATTATACCTATTTGCAATAATGCCACTTACCGCTATCGGTAGTGCTGTAGCAGCAGTTTCCGGAAGTGCATACGGCGCTAAAAATGGGGACTATCTATCAAGAGCCCATTTATATGGGGTTAAATTTGGTATGGCATTTGGAACAGCTGTGACAATAATTCTTATTGGATTTGCACCACAGCTTGCAACATTGTTTGCATACACTAAAGAAACATCAGTTTTGGTACCTGAAATTACAAGATTCCTTAGAATTGCCAGCCTTTGCCTCCCACTCACCGGAGCGGGAATGACATCCAGTTTCATGTATCAGGGAATTGGTAGAGGAACCATGAGCTTGATGTGGACCATCATCAGAGAGGTGATATTTACAGTTACCGCAACATACACCCTGGGAATAGTCTTGGGATGGGGACTAGTAGGTATTTGGACAGGTCTTGCAACAGGAAGAATCCTTGCAAGTATCTTAAACTTCGCCTTTGCAAGATTTACAATCAAGAAAGTGAGAGAAAATTTCGGCACATAAATCAAAACCCCTATAATTATATAATACCATAAACACATATTTATCTAATTAAAAAAATTATATTTTCTGGTGTAACTATGTCTAACAATAATCAGTGGGGCAGCAACTTATCATTCGTCTTGGCAATGATCGGTTCTGCAGTTGGTCTTGGAAACATATGGAGATACCCATATGTATTGTACTATAACGGAGGAGGAGCATTCTACATCCCTTATATATTTGCTATTTTAGTATTGGGCCTCCCATTTTTAATCTTGGAATATGGTGTAGGATACCATTTCAGCGCTTCTTTTGCAAAAGCGATCAAATCAATCAATGCAAAATGTGAATACCTTGGATGGTTCTTGCCTGTAGCGGTATTCATAATCATGATATATTATTCAGCCATTCTAGGTTGGGATGGAATCTATGTCATATTAAGCTTTTTTAAAGGATGGGGAGCTGACCCTAATGCATTCTTCAACACTTCCCTTCTGCAGGTTTCAAGTTCAGCAACAGGATTGCTCACATTCATTCCAGTAATTGGCATCGCTATGCTTATCGGCTGGGGATTGGTCTGGTCCATTTCCCATCGTGACCTTGAAGCAGGTTTAGGTAAGGTTTCCAAGATTTTAGTGCCACTGCTCTTTATCCTTATGATCATTATTGTTATAAGCTCCCTTATGCTCCCGGGAGCAAGCATTGGATTAAGTGAATTATACCAACCGGATTGGTCTTCATTATTTGATTTTGGAATCTGGCTAGGGGCCTTCGGCCAAATCGTATTTTCACTAAGTTTGGGCATGTCAATTGCATTTACCTATGCCAGCTATACACAGGACAACACTGATTTAATCACTAACACATTTACTGTTGCATTTGCAAATGTCTTGTTTGAAAACTTCGCTGCTTTAGGAGTCTTTTCAATTCTCGGTTACATGTCACTTCAAACAGGTACTGCAGTGGAACAATTGGTTACTCAAGGTGCAGGATTGATATTTATTGCTTATCCGACAGCATTCAATGCAATGGGAAGTTGGGCAATTATTTTAGGCCCAATGTTCTTCATAGCAGTTTACATTGCCGGAATTACAAGCATTTTATCCACTATTGAACCTTTATCATATTCAATACAGAATAAGTTCGGCTTGACACGTAAAAAGACCATGACCATCTTATGTATCGTCGGAGCACTAGTTTCAATGCTTTACGCAACTGCATATGGTGAATTGCTCTTGGATTCTGTAGACACAATCATCAATCAAGGAGCAATAGTTTTCGGTGTGATTATTGAGTGCATTGTTCTTGCTTGGGTATTTAAGGCTGAAAATCTTATCGATACCCTTAATAGAAATAGTAAAACAATTAAAATTGGTCCTAAATGGTTGTTTATTGTTAAATACTTCCTGCCAATAATTCTATCAATCGTATGGTTAGGCGGTTTAGTGGATCTCTATTATGGAGAAACTACAACTGCTCTCATCTCTATGCTTATTACACTGGCAGTGCTGGTTATAGCAACAATAGTATTTACTCGACTTCCTGCAAAAAACCCAGAATGGGAAGAGTCTGCAGAATGATTTTAGTGAGGATTATGAAAGTTTAAATTGTAATATTTTATTGGAGATGATGGAAGTTTAAATTGTAATATTTTATTGAAGATAATGGAAGTTTAAATTGTGAAATCACAATTAAAAACTTTTTCCAATTAAACCCCTAGGATTGATCATCATTTCTTTAATTATTTCCTTAAAATACACACTGTTCAGATCCGAGAATATGAGGAGGATTGAAATAATAATTAAAAAATAGAAAATAATAAAAAAATTACTATTAAAAATATTAAAAGAAGCTATTATAAAATGGCGTCTTTCATTGATTTAACATAATTTACAAGAGGCTCCCTTGCATTTTCTCCATGCTCTGCAATAATGTTTACAATTGCGCTTCCTACAATAACACCATCGGCCACTTTTGCAATATTTTTCGCTTGTTCTGGAGTATTGATACCAAAACCAACTGCAGCAGGAACATCAGTAACTTCTTTTATATCACTTAAAATTGATTCTAAATCAGTTCTAATCTCACTACGCATTCCAGTAACCCCTAATGATGAAACAACATAAATAAATCCAGTTGCTTCCCTTGCAATCATCTGAATTCTCTCTTTTGAGGTTGGTGCAATCAAACTGATTATGTCAATGCCATACTTCTGAGTCACTTCAAGAATCTCACCCTTCTCATCATAAGGAAGGTCAGGTGAAATGATACCGCAGACATTTAATTCATGACATCTTTTGAAGAACTTGTCATATCCGTAATAGAACACTGGATTGATATAAGTCAAAAATACAAGAGGCACATCTGACTTTTCCCTGATTTTCCTAATAGCTTCAAAAACATCATCGGTATTTGTATTGTTTGATAGCGCCCTAAGGTTTGCCTCTTGAATAACCGGCCCTTCAGCCACAGGATCTGAAAATGGGATTCCTATTTCAACAAGGTCACATCCTGCCTCTTCCATAGCCAAAACATATTCAACAGTCTTTTCAATTGTAGGGTCCCCTGCAGTGAGGAATCCAATGAAAGCCTTTCCATCATTAAAAGCATCCGCAATTTTTATATCCTTTTTATCACTCATTTAAAACATCCCCCACAACTATTCGTATAATTCAACTCCCTTATAACGGGCAATGGCTGCTACGTCCTTATCTCCACGGCCAGACACATTAATTACAATCACATCATTCTTATCCATATCCCCTGCAACCCTCATTGCATGAGCTATTGCATGAGATGATTCAATGGCTGGAATGATTCCTTCCATCCTTGACAAGTATTCAAAGGCTTCAACTGCTTCATCATCTGTAGCTGAAACATACTGTGCCCTTCCGATATCATGCAAATAAGCATGTTCCGGACCGATTCCCGGATAATCAAGTCCTGCAGAGATTGAGTAAACCGGAGAAATCTGACCATAATTGCCCTGGCAGAAATAGGATTTCATTCCATGGAAAATTCCAAGTTCCCCTTTAGCAATTGTTGCCGCATGGAATTCTGTATCGATTCCCTTTCCTGCAGCTTCAACTCCAATCAATTGCACTTCTTCATCTTCCAAGAAGTTGTAGAATGCTCCCATAGCATTGCTTCCACCACCAACACAGGCAATGACCATATCAGGAAGCTTGCCTTCAAGTTCTATAATCTGTTCCTTTATCTCTTCACTAATTACTGCCTGAAAGTCCCTTACGATTGTTGGAAATGGATGTGGCCCCATTGTAGAGCCGATTACATAATGAGTGTCATCAACTCTTGAAATCCATTCTCTGAATGCATCATTTACTGCATCCTTCAAGACTTTGGAACCGGTTGTGACTGTGTGAACCTTTGCTCCAAGAAGCTCCATCCTAAATACATTCAATGCTTGACGCTTGGTGTCCTCTTCACCCATGAATACTTCACATTCCATATCAAGAAGGGCTGCTGCAGTAGCTGTTGCAACCCCATGCTGACCAGCACCTGTTTCTGCAATCACTCTTGTCTTGCCCATCTTTTTGGCAAGGAGACATTGACCAAGCACATTGTTGATTTTATGTGCACCGGTATGGTTCAGGTCTTCACGCTTTAGATAAATCTTAGCTCCGCCAAGATCCTCTGTCATTCTTTTTGCATAGTACAATAAGGAGGGTCTGCCTGCATATTCCTTCAATAGAGTGTTCAATTCCTCTACAAATTCAGGATCTTCCTTAAAATGATTATATTGCTTTTCCAAGTTCAAGAGTTCATTCATCAGTGTTTCAGACATGTATTGTCCGCCATGAACTCCAAATCTACCTCTACTCATGTTTTATCTCCGTTTTAAAAATTAAAATTATAATCGTTACCTATAATTATACATAATATCCATGATTTCTTTAATTTTCTCTTCATCCTTGAATCCATCTGCTTCAACAGAACTGCTTAAATCTACAGCAAATGGATTGAATTCCTCAATGGCTAAATTCAAATTTTCACTGTTTAGACCACCAGCCAAGAAGATGGAATTCTTAAAGAATTCACTATTCTTATCAATCAGACTCCAATCAAAGGTTTTGCCTGATCCTTTTCCACTATCCAATATAAAATAGTCAGATGCGGAATCTCGCCACTCTAAAAGTTTTTCATTAAAATCGTGAGCACCATTGCTTATTTCAATTGCATTTATAACAGGTATTTCTTTTCCTGCCTCTTCAATTGATTTATCTTTTAAGTTCCTTATATAATTTTCATCCTCTGCTCCATGAAGCTGAGCAATTTTTATTATTCCATCTTTGAATAGGTCTACAATTAGTTTCATATGTTCATCTACAAAAACTCCAACAGGAACAATATCTTCATCCAAATGGCTTGATAATTCCTTTGCTTGCTCATATGATACCTTACGTGGACTTTGGGCAAAAACAAATCCAATATAATCTGGCTTATACTTATTTGCCATTTCAATATCTTCCAAACGTCTCATTCCACAAATCTTTATCTTAACCATCCTTCAACTCCAAAAAACATAGCTTTTTTCAGCAGAAAATCAATCGATGTTCTTAATCCCAAATCAATTTAACCGTTTTTCAACTCATAAATCATGGATTTCTTATCATCACTTCTCATTAAAATTTCACCAATCAAAACTGCATCAACATTGTTTTCCTTTAATCTGGTAACATCTTCCTTTGTTTTGATTCCGCTTTCTGAAATAAATCTTATATCATCATTTACAAGACTACGTAAGTTAATGCTATTATTAATATCTACTGTAAAATCCGCCAAATTTCTATTGTTGACGCCAATGATTTGTGCACCGGCATCCATTGCAGTTCTAATTTCATCGGCATCATGAGTTTCAACAATTGCAGAAAGCCCTAATTCATGAGCCAAATCCAAATATTCCTTCAATTGAGCATCATCCAATATTGAAACAATCAATAGAATAGCTGAAGCACCTATTGATTTGGCTTCCCATATCATATATTCATCTATGGTAAAGTCTTTTCTTAGAAGGGGAATATTGACATTTTCTGAAATTTCCTTGAGGTAATTGTTGGATCCTTGGAAAAAATATGGCTCTGTCAAGACAGATATTGCTGAAGCTCCAGCCTGTTCATATTCCTTTGCTATTCCAATATAATCAAAATCCTCTGCAATGAGTCCCTTTGAAGGTGAAGCCTTCTTGACTTCTGCAATGATTGCAATTTCAGGGTCTTTCAAAGCTTGCTTAAATGGGAATTCATCAGAAATTTCCAATTTAGACACTTCTTCCTTAAGTTCATCTAAGGATTTAATGGCTTTGGCTTCAATTAATCTCTCTTCAGTCTTTGCAACAATTTTATCCAACATAAGAACCATCTGTTTATAATCAAAAATCCCTTAAACCATGAAAATTATCTGTTTGTAACTTCAATGAATTTTTCAAGCTGATTCAATGCCTTTCCAGAATCAATAATCTCTTCAGCCAATCTTATTCCATCTTCCAATGAATCCACTTTACCTGCAACATATAACCCAGCAGCGGAATTTAAAAGAACTGCATTTCTTCTAGGCCCTTTTTCTCCATTTAAAACAGATAATGTGATTTCAGCATTTTCCTTTGCATCTCCACCTACAAGGTCTTCCTTAGATGAAATGACCATGCCGAACTCTTCTGGAGAAATCTCATATGTTCTGGTTTCACCATCCTTAAGTTCACATACTGCAGTCTTGTCACTTGCAGAGATTTCATCCATCACATCCAAACCATAAACCACCATTGCAGACTTGACCCCCAAATTCTTTAAAACATCTGTAAGGGGTTCAATCAGTTCCTTTTCATACACTCCCAACACTTCCATTGAAGCACCTGCAGGACTGGTCAATGGCCCTAAAATATTGAATATTGTTCTGATGGAAAGCTCCTTTCTTACCCCTGCAACATATTTCATGGACAAATGATAGTTTTGAGCAAAGAGGAAACATAAATTAATCTCCTTTAAGCAGCTTAAACTCTTTTCAGGACTGATGTGGATATTCACTCCTAACTCTTCCAATACATCTGCAGCACCACATTTGCTTGAAGCTGATCTGTTTCCATGCTTTGCTACAGGAACTCCTGCAGCTGAAATTACAATGGATGATGTAGTGGAAATGTTGAATGTGTTTGAACCGTCTCCTCCAGTTCCAACAATTTCCAAAACTTCCTCATCATTCAATAATCTTACACAATGGGCTCTCATAGCTTCAGCAGATGCAGTAATCTCTTCAATTGTTTCACCTTTCATTGACATTGCTGTCAAGTATGCACTCATTTGAACTTCACTTGCCTTGCCGCTCATGATTTCATCCATTGTCTCGTAAGCCTCATCATAACTTAAATCCTCATGTTTATAAACTTTTAAAATAGCTTCCTTAATCATAAAATCCCTCACTTTTTTTAAAATCTTCTCAATTAATGTTAATATGTTTTTTAAAATCTTCTCAACTAATGTTAATAATCTTTTTAAAATCTTCTCAATTAATGTTAATTCATCCAAATATTTATATCTTATTTAAAAAATTCTCTATAATCCTTAATCCATCTGGTGTCAATATTGATTCAGGGTGGAATTGAAGACCATAAACATCATATTCCTTATGCTTTACAGCCATGACTTCCCCATCATCCTTTGCCTTTGAAATGATTGTCAATGCATCCGGAAGGGTATCCTCCAACAAACTTAAAGAATGATATCTGCTAACAGTTATTTCATTTGAGAGCCCTTTAAATATAGGATCATTCTCTAAAGAGATTTTTGAAGACTTGCCGTGCATTAGCCTTTTGGCATAGGAAACCTTAGCTCCGAATGCTGTGCAGATTGACTGATGACCTAAACAAACCCCTAAAATTGGAATCTCATCATAAAATTCCTTCACTGCAGCAATGCAAATTCCTGCATTTTCACACTTTCCAGGACCTGGAGACAATATTATGGCTTCAGGATTCATATCCCTAATTTCATCAATGCCTATCTTATCGTTTCTATAGACCACAATATCAGGATTTACCTCCCCAATCAATTGGAACAGATTATATGCAAAACTATCATAATTGTCTATCAATAGAATCATTAAATCACCTTTAAACAAAATTGAACTTATTTAGTCCAATTATTCAATTCCTCCATCCGATATTCTTAAAGCATTCATAACCGCCTTTGCCTTGTTATTACATTCTATGAACTCATTCTCTGGAACGCTATCTGCAACTATTCCTGCACCGACCCTAATGAATACTTTATTACCCCTTGCAAATGCTATCCTTATCGCAATGCAAGTGTCTAAATTACCCGTAAGGTCAATGTAGCCAATAGCTCCACCATAAATTCCCCTTTTATTGTCTTCAAGCTCATTTATTATCTCACATGCTCTTATCTTAGGGGCGCCAGACAATGTTCCTGCAGGCAAGATTGAATCTATAGCAGACAAATAATCATAATCCTCTCTTAGAATGCCTTCAACAGTTGAACCAATATGCATCACATGGGAAAATCGTACAATATCCATATATCTGTTTACCTTGACAGAACCAATTTCACTGATTTTGCCAATGTCATTTCTTCCTAAATCAACAAGCATATTGTGTTCAGCCAATTCCTTTTCGTCAGCAAGCAACTCCTCTTCCAATGCTTTGTCTTCCTCATCTGTTTTTCCCCTTGGACGAGTTCCAGCTAAAGGGAAAGTGTAAATCTGATCATCAACAAGCTTTACAAGGGTTTCGGGGCTTGCACCTGCTATCTCTATATCCTCACTTGAGAAATAGAACATGTAAGGGGAAGGATTTGTTGTTCTAAGAACCCTATAGACATCAAATAAGCTTCCTTCAATATCTGCTTCAATCCTATTTGAGAGAACAACCTGGAATATGTCTCCTTCCTTGATGTAATCTTTAGCCTTTTCCACCATACTGCAATAATCTTCCTCTGAAAACAGGTATCGGAAGTCAGATTTGAGTTCAAAAGGCAAATGCTTAGTAATTTCCTTTCTAATTCTGTCCATTTCTTCAAATGAATCAATCTCATTCATCTTATCAATAGATTCAATGGTCTTTTTATTGGTTAAATGATGATTGAAATCATCCCCTAATAAATCAACAATATTATCTGCCTTAATGATGCTGATTATGTCCTTAATGAACTTGCATGCCTCATTATAGTTTTCTTCAATGGAAGAATCCTTATTTTCATTGTTTTCATTGTTGATTTCCATATTAACAATGACTACTATCTTCTGCTTATAGTTATCAAAGGCAATCACCTTATCAAAAAGCATCAAATCGACATCTTTAAATGCATCCTGATTCTGAGCATCCAAAACAAGTGACGGTTCACTATATTTGATGTAATCATATGAAAAATAACCTACTAAACCTCCTGAAAATGGAGGTATTCCTTCAAGTTTTGGAGATTTGTTTTCCTCTATAATTTGGCGAATATATTCTCCAGGATTATCTGTTTTGACATGAAAACAATTCTCTTGACTATCCTCAATTTCACAATCACTGAAACTGGATTTGCCCTTAATGCTAAGATTGCCATCCTGACAAGTCAACTCAAGAATAGGATTGAATCCAAGAAAACTGTATCTGCCCCAATTTTTAGAATCTTCAACGCTTTCAAGCATGTAACAATGATTGCTTAATATCCTAAGTCTTCTTAAAACTTCTATTGAAGTCTTACTATCTGAAAATATCTCATAACTAATAGGAATCCTCCTATAAGTCTCATCTTTTGCTATTTCTTTTGCTTGTTCAATATTGGGGTAAAACATTTATTAATCTCCTTTTAGACAATTGAAAAATTTATTTATAACATATAATAAAATGTATATTTTATTATGTATAATGTACTATTTAAATCTTTGTTGTATAAAAATGTACATCATATAATTTAGAATTATTAAAAAAAGAACAACCATAACTTACCACACCGCTAAAACCGAATATTGGGCAAACTATAAAAAAGTTTAATAATATCAAATGGAATAATATACAATATTCAATTAATAAAGAATAATTTAATGCATTCTGAAACCATATCCAAGTGGAGAATGTTCTAAAGGTGAATCTATGAGATTAAACTATCTATCAAGGCAAGATATAAAGATCATTTTACATTATCTTGGAAATATCATGATTGGAATAGGGGCTGTGTTAATGGTTCCTATAATCGTAGATGTTGCCTCTATGGAATTCTGTTATCCAATCGGTTTGATTCCACCTTTGATTTCAATTGGATTAGGATATCTTTTTGTTTATAAATTTAAAGAATTTGATAAGCTTAAGTTTAAGCATAGCATGCTCATATCAAGTATTGCATGGCTATGGGCTGGATTTGTAGCCGCATTGATCATGATGCTGATATTGGACATGTCATTCGTAGATGCCTTTTTTGAAAACATTTCTGCGTGGACAGGTAGTGGATTGACCATGATCAGTGATGTGGAATCCTTGCCAATGTCCATACTATTTTTAAGAAGTTTAGAACAATGGGTTGGAGGCCTCGGAGTAGTAATTATCTTCATAAGCGTACTCATCAAGCCCGGAACTTCTGCATTCAAATTATATAAGTCAGAGGCAAGAGAAGACAGGATAAAGCCAAACATAAAAAATACTCTTAATAAAACCATCCAAATATATGGAATGTATACTATAATAGGAATATTCCTCTACATTCTCGCTGGACTGCCTCTTTTTGATGCAGTGAATCTGACCTTTACAACAATATCCACTGGTGGAATGTCAATAAAAAATGCAAATGTTGGATTTTACAACAATGACATGATATACATAATTACAATGTTCCTGATGATTTTAGGAGCAACAAGCTTTACAGTTCATTATAAGATGTACAAAGAGAAAAGATTTGCTCTGATAAAGGATGTTCAATTCAGATTCATGATTATAAGCATTGTAATCAGTGGAATAATTGTTGCATTGATTACACATATGGCTCCTATGAATGTCGTATTCCATATCGTTTCAGCAATTACAACAACAGGGGCAAATATAGCAACCCCAAGCGAATTGGCATCATGGGCACCTTCAGTTTTGATAGTCATAATGGCATTGATGGTGATGGGTGGTTCTTCAGGATCAACAGTAGGTGCTGTAAAGCTTATTAGGGTAATTACTGTCTTGAGAAGCATAAATCTTACCGTTTTAAACGTGGTTGCTCCTGGAAGAGTTGTAAAAACAAAAATATCTGAAAAGACAATAGGTGAAGGGGAAATGAAGGAATCCTCATCCTATATTGCAGTCTATCTGTTCTTCCTATTGATTGGATGGATAATAATGTCTTTCTATACAGACAATCCAATAAATGCATTGTTTGATGTCACTTCCACAATAGGTAATGTCGGTTTGAGTACAGGAGTAATTAATGGAAGCTTGGACACTGTTCCAAAAGTAATGCTGATATTTTTAATGTGGTTAGGAAGATTGGAAATAATTCCTATTCTACTCACTCTCAAACTGGGATACGGCAGTTTCAAACAAAGTCTTAAGCTGATAAAAATATCATTGAAAAATAAAATAAGTTAATTTAATTAAGATGAAAACAGAAATATAATATTGAAAAGATAGAGAGGAAAAGCATGGATAGTATATTGAGAGTTTTTGGACTATATGAACGTCTTGTATTCATGATCATAGGAATACTGATTTTTTTGGCACTTTATTATGGAAGTTCATTTCTGATTGGATATATCAAGAAACACAGGCATAACAGACTATTGAATTTAACAGAATATCTTCCTAAAGAAGAGACTCAAACCTTAAAACAAGTATTTTATCTCATCATCTTGACAATATGTTTTGTAGATATCATTTATTCCTTAATATTTTGGGCTACAACTGAGTTTTATATGCATTTCATATTTTTTGATATAGTTGCATCATTAATTGCTTGTTTGGCAATTAAAAAAGAAGGCACAATGGAAAAATTAATCTTTATACTATTAATCCCATTATCCTCATTTGCACATATGGCATTTGATGAACCGGCAATACTAATATTAATATTATTAGTTCTTCACTTTATAGGATTGGCTTATGTAATAAAAATGTATTATGTTAAGTTTATTCATTTTACCGAATCAAACGGATTAGGAATAAGTATCCTCTTATTGTTTGGGCTTGTATTTGTCAGTTTTATTTTCACATCATTTACCGAAGGAAAGGACTTGTTAGACTCTTTGGTAATGGTTTCAAATGCATTTACAAGTAATGGATATGCCGTATTAGGGGATAGTGTCCTAGGTAAATTAAATAGCATATTCCTTGTTTGGGGAGGATACATCCTATCTGGAGTAGGTACAGCTACATTAACTACAGCACTTCTCTCAAGACACTTCAATAAAAGATTTGAAGAATTAGAAGAGTTAATTAGGAACAATAACTCTGATATGAGCAGTGATTTGAAAAAAGAATAAAACAAGGAATAATAATTGAAAAATTATTAAAAAAATATTTATTTAGAAAAAATATTTTAAAAAGTTATTAAAAAAAGTAATTTGTCTTGATAAAATATTATCAAAAAATTTAAAAAAAGAATATAAAAAAGAGGAAAAAAATATATCCTCAACTATTTTTTTAACTTTATCTTTTAATTGGTGGCACATAACGTTTCAATAGCAGTGATAAACTGATTACTGTAACTGAACTTAATGCCATAGCAAGTCCTGCCCATTCTGGCTTAAATATTATGCCAAACAATAGGAACAGCAGTCCAGCTGCTGCAGGAACAAGCAGCATATTATATGCAAATGCCCAGAAAAGGTTTTCCTTAATTCTTGTCATGACTTTTTTAGAGAACTGTATGGAAGCCACCACATTCTCAAGATCTCCTTCCATAATAACAATGTCCCCGCTTTCCATAGCAATATCAGTACCATTTCCCATAGCCACACCGACATCTGCTTGAGACAATGCAGGAGCATCGTTGATTCCATCTCCAACAAATAAGATTCTTTTACCCTCTTTTTGAAGTGATTGAACCTTATCAAGCTTGTCATTAGGAAGAACATTTGCCATTACATTGTCAATGCCAACAGCATTCGCTACGGAAGAAGCTGTCTTTTCATTGTCTCCTGTAAGCATATATGTTTCAATACCCATCTTATGAAGTTCATCAATAGCCTTTTTGGAACTAGGTTTAATCTTATCCATCAAAGTGATGATTCCTTTGAGTTCGCCATCAACAGCCATTACAATGGTTGTTTTTGCATCATCGACAAATGCATTGAACTTATCTAAAACCTCTTGGGAAACTTCTACATCTTCTGATTCCATAAGCATAAGGTTACCTGCCAAAACAGCCTTTTGTTCTCCATCAATATTTACATTGGCCCTTAAGCCTTTACCAGTTATGTTTTCAAAGTTATCTATAGCAAATAGAGGGAGATCATCTTTGCCTTCATTTGCCAATTTAATATTGTCAGATTTGAATCTGTTCAATATGGATTTGGCAATTGGGTGATTTGAATTGTTTTCAACACTTGACAATATTTGGAGGAACTTGCCCTCTTCCATATCAAATGTTTCAATTTCTGCCACCTCAGGCTTACCTTCTGTAATGGTTCCTGTCTTGTCAAAAACACATACATCAACGTCTTTGGAGCTTTCTAAAGTTTCACCATTCTTGATTAATATTCCATACTCTGCAGCTCTTCCAACACCTACAGTAACTGCTGTTGGGGTAGCAAGACCAAGTGAACATGGACATGCAACAACAAGAACTGAAATGAGGCAAGTAAGAGCAAACAATAAACCGGAATGTCCTACAAAGTACCATAATAGGAATACAATGATGGCAATTGTAAGGATAACAGGTATAAACCATGACACAATCTTATTTGCAAGTCTTTGTACAGGGGGTTTGGATCCTTGTGCCTTTTCCACAAGTTGGATAATCTGGGATAAAACTGTTTCAGAGCCTATCTTCTGTGCTTCAACCTTTAAGGCACCATCTTGATTGATTGTACCTGAGAAAACATCGATTCCTGCCTTTTTAAGTTTAGGAACAGGTTCCCCTGTAATCATGGCTTCATCAACATAGCTTTCACCATCAACTACAATGGAATCAGCAGGTATCTTTTCACCAGGCTTTACAAGTAAAATGTCACCAATATTAATATCCCCTATGTCTATTTCCTTTTCTGTTACGTTTCCTTCATCATCAGTTGTTACAATAGTGGCTGTTTTTGGCTGAAGACCAATAAGTTCCTTGATTGATGAAGAAGTTTTTCTCTTAGCCCTTGCTTCAAGATAACGGCCGATTGTCAAGAAGGAAGGCAACATCACTGCAGATTCATAGAACATGAAGCTTGAATCGAGAACTATTCCAAAGGTACCCAATACACTTGATACATATGCTACAAGAATACCCATAGAATACATTACATCCATATCCAAGTTCTTATGCTTAAATGAGTTCCAACCTGCCTTTAAAATTGGATAGCTTACATAGCAGAATGGGAAAATGGATATTATAAATGACAATTGGCCCATATTCAATGGATGCACCATTATCTTAAAATGCATTATAGCCATCAATATTGCTGCGAAGAAAAGACCGACAAGGATTCTGTATAATTTGCCTCTTAGATCCTTTTGGTATCTTTCCTCTTCATCCATTGCATTAAGCTCACCATCAAGGCCAATGTATTCAAAACCCAACATTTCAATGGTTTTTTGAATCTCCTTGAGATTTAGCATATCCCTATAGTATTTGATGGTGACCTTTTGATTGGATAAGTTGGCATTGGCTTCAACTACACCGTCAACACGTGGCAAGAACCTTTCAACATTGTTTACACATGAAGCGCAATGCATGCCATCAATCTGAATGACAACTTCCTCTTTTGGAACTGTAAATCCTACAGACTCTACAGTCTTGTCAATAACATCAGGAGAAATCTTATCGTTTAATACCATATGCACCTTATTGGTGTTTAAATCCACATTGATGGATTCCACTTCATCAAGCTTGCCAAGAGATTTCTCTACAAGCAGCGAACATGAAGAGCAGTGCATACCATCTACTGGGATATCCAATTCCTTTTGAGCCATATAATCCCTCCTTGATTATTCAATACATTTAAAATATTTCTTTATTATACGAATGAATTTATTAAGCCTACTTTAACAATTTTGAAAAATAATTAGAATTATTAAAAATAATTAAAAATAGGATAATGAATTGAAGCTAAAAAAGTATTTGAAAAATGATAAGAAAATAAGAAAAATAGTTAAAAAATAACTAAAACTTATTCTACATCAAATCCTGCTTCTTTAACTGCACCCGCTAAATCCACATCAGATACTTTTTCATTATCGTATTCAACTTCTACTTTATTAGCGTCTAAATCTACAACAGCAGATTCTACACCGTCCAAATCCATCATGCAAAGTTCAACAGCTTTTGCACATGAAGGACAGTGCATTCCAACGACTTTTACTTCTTTTTTATCGATTGCCATAAGTTTCACCTATAAAAAAATTTATATTAAATTATTTTATGCATGCAATAATATATATTCCCACACCAATATAAGTTTTTGGTATGCCTAAAAAATATTGAAATCATTGTCAAGATTAATGAAAAAAATTGAATGAAAATCCAAAAATAGTGAAAAAAATAGGATATAAATGAATATAAACCAGTTTAATATTAATACTATAAACGATATAATTAATATTATGAACGAAGCAGATTTTATTCAAGAGATCATGAAACAAGCTAACTTGACCGAAGACCAAGGAGGCATGGTTAACGAAATTTTCCAAAGCAACTTTATCGGTGGCGACAAAGGCAAAGACGTCATAGTTAACTTGATAGCTGAAAGATTAGGTGTGGATAAGGCACAAGCCGAAACAATCTACACAATCGGTGCAGGTCTTCTTGCAACTGGTGTCCTAAACAAAATTTTAGGAATTTTCAAAAGAAAATAAATTTTAAGAGATAATAATCCATTATCTCTTTTTTAATTTTTTACTTTATTTACATTTTTTTTAATCTATTTACCTATTTTACCTTCTTTTAATTTTCACTTTTTTACTTTATTAACCTTTTTTAATCTTTTTATCTATTTTACATTCTCTTTTAGATTTTCACTTTTTTAATAGATAGGCTTATGCTTCAATATCTTTCCATCCTGAATTACAGTTAAGATATTGTCATTATCCGCTAAAGACTCTATCTTATCAATAGGATTCTCCTTAACAATGATCATATCTGCTACTTTTCCCTCTTCAATGGAACCTAATTCATTTTCCTGATTGAAGAATTTGGCTCCTTCAATTGTTCCTGCTTGAATCGCTTCAAGAGGGCTTAAACCTATATCAACAAGATATTTCAATTCAGCAAGGTTTCTTCCATGATCTATTACACCACAATCAGAACCCATCAGGAAACTTACTCCTTCTTCATAAGCGGTGGAAATGTTTTCCTTTTGAATCTTAACAACATGTTTTAGTTTTCTCAGCTTGTCATCTGCAAAATTATCCCAAACAGGGAAACCTTCCTTAATTAGTGTGTGATGAACAACCAAGGTCGGAGTGAGATACACCCTCTTTTTTGCAAGAAGATGTGAAGTCTTCCTATCAATGAATGTACCATGTTCAATGGATTTGACACCTGCCTTAACACATCTTTCAATTCCTTCTCTGCTATGACAATGTGCAACTACCTTTAAATTATGATTATTAGCCTCATCGACAATGGTCTTCAATTCCTTTTTATTGAATTGGGCAATGTCTGGAGAGGTATATGGAGATAGAATCCCTCCACTTGCCATAATCTTGATGAAATCTGCACGGGCCCTAATCACTTCACGGGTTTTCCTTAAAACCCCCTCTACTCCATCACATACCCCTACCGGAAAACCAGGATAGGAAATTTCCATATCAAATCCTGAATTTAAATAATGGTCAAAATGTCCTCCAGTAATAGCTAGAGGTTTAATGGAAATATTCAATCTTGGAGCGGGGAATATTTTTTTCTCGCTTGCCATCTTAACTCCAATGTCTGCAAGCCCAGTATCACGGACAGTGGTTACTCCTGCATCAACGGTTGCTTTCATATTGGATATGGCATTGTAAAAGTAATATGAAAGAGGATCCTTCATGATATCCTCTTTATGAAATCCGTTTGCCATAATGTGCGCATGTGAATCTATAAAACCAGGCAGGAGATAATTATCTTCACCATCAATTACAATATGGTCTTTGTATAGTGAGGATTCATCTGTATGCAAAGACTGTATCCTGCCGTTTTCAATTAAAACATGCCTCCCCTCAAGGGGTTCCTCACTAAAAGGGTTAATAATATTTACATTTTTAATATATATGGAAGACATCTTATCATCTCTTTGCTGTTATCAATTAAAATATACTATAGAAATAAAACAATGATTAAAATAATAAAAATTAAATCAATGAAAAAGTAAATAATACTTAAGTAAATAATTACAATAAAGTTATTTTACCATTATCACTATCCACTTCTACCATTTGCCCATTTACCAGTTCTTCAACACTTGATGGAGAATCAACCATTGGAATATCGGACATTATAGCACCAGTTGCTATAATAGGTTCTGCCTTTAGGCAAATAATCGCTTTTGGAGCTGTGTTGTTTTTCATCATTTGGAAAATTACATAAGACCCTACAGTTGAGCCTTTTCCTCCTGGAATGAAAAGCACCTTATCCTTAACGGATTCTCCTTTCAATTCATGATTTGGGTCAATGACTATGCCTGTTTCGGGGTCCACTCCACCTAAAAAACTAATTGCTTCATTAGATACAATTAATTCCCCTTCTGCTTTTCCTTTAGAAATATTTCTGCATTCTATCATAAAATCACATGTGAAAATAATTTATTTTAAAATATTGATAACTCTTTAAAAATTACCTTTAATCATAATTAATTTATCAATTC
>JADLKP010000186.1 GCA_016838945.1 Methanobrevibacter sp. | reverse complement strand
ATATATAAAATTTTTAAAATTTTAAATAAAAATTATTTAAGGACTTAATGGAAATGGACTCGATAATTATAGGAATTGAAATATTAATAATAATAATTTTAATTTTGCTTAACGGACTTTTCTCTCTTGCAGAAATTGCTGTGGTATCAACTAGAAGAATTAGAATGCAGAAAATTGCAGATGAAGGAGATAAAAGAGCCGAAACTGTTTTAGGATTTATGGATAATGTCAGCGACTTTTTATCCACTGTGCAGATTGGTATAACATTTACTGCAATCATTACAGGGGCAATGGGCGGAACTACTTTTTCAGAACCTATTGGTAATTTTTTAAGCCCTTACATATCTTACAGTTACCAATTAAGTTTCATATTTGTTATTCTTGTAACTACATACTTTACAATCTTAGTTGGTGAAATTGTACCGAAAAGGATGGCATTGAATGACCCTGAAGGATATTCATTGAAAACCGCAAAATTCATGCAGATAAGTTCATGGATCTGTAAGCCAGTTGTTAGATTACTGGATAGTTCAACAAATCTTGCCTTAAGAATTGTTGGTTCTTCACCAAAAGAAGAGCTAGTTACTGAAGAAGAAGTCAAACTGCTTATTGAAGAAGGTATTGAAGACGGAACAATTGCTGAAGAGGAAGAAGACATCATCAAAAGGGTGTTCCGTTTAGATGACCAAAAAGTGGATATGATAATGACTCCAAGAAGTGAAATCATCTGGATAGACTTGGAAGACGACTTGGAGGAAAACAAAGAAAGAATCATTAACAGTAAAAGATCTATTTTCCCTGTTGCTGAAGGAGAGTTGGATGACTTCATAGGTGTTGTTCAAGCTAAAGACCTATTAAGCGAAATCTTCTTAGGCAAAGATATGGACATCAAAGCAACTGTTAAATCCCCATTGGTTGTTCCTGAAAATATGCTTTCAATGGACTTGCTTCAAGAATTCAAAGAAAACAGAGAATATGTCCATATGGTTCTTGTTGTAGATGAATTCGGAAGTGTAGTGGGATTGATTACCTTAAACGACCTTCTTGAAGGAATAGTAGGAGACATTCCTGGCATCGATGAGGAAGATGATCCTAAAGCAATTGAAAGAAAAGATCACTCTTGGTTAATTGATGGCAGATTCTCTATTGAAGACTTTAAAGACTTGTTTGAAATTGAAGAGGATATGCCTAATGAAGTGGAGGATGGCTATACAACCATTGCAGGATTCATCCTTTCACATGCAGGAAAAATACCTGAAGCAGGTGAAATATTCTATGAAGGCAGATTCACCTTTGAGATTGTAGATATGGATGCTAACCATATCGATAAGATCTTGGTAACAATCAACGAAGAGGATGCAAACAAGTTAGACCTTGAAAACCAAGAAGACTAAATTTCATATATTCATTTAAGTAAGGAGGAATAACGATAGGATTAATATTGCAAGTCATTTTACTCATTATAGGATTTGTGCTTTTAATAAAGGGTGCAGATATATTCGTAGATGGTGCAAGTAATGTAGCATACAATTTAAATATACCTACCATAATTGTAGGCTTAACCATTGTGGCATTCGGTACAAGTGCACCTGAAGCAGCAGTATCCATTACTTCAGCATTTGCTGGAACCAATGCAATATCTTTAGGTAACGTTGTAGGTAGTAACATATTCAACATATTAGCTGTTATCGGTATTTCAGCATTGCTTGGAACATTAACAGTTGATAAGATATTGATTAAAAGGGATTTCCCATTTTTAGTAATCTCCACACTAGGTTTGCTTTTAATAGCCGTAATATTTGGAGAATTAAACAGACTTTGTGGAATACTCTTCTTGATTATCATTATCGCATATGTTTACCGTCTTGTTCAAGAAGCTAGACAAGACAAAGAAGCAATGGCAGAAGAGATTGAAGTGAAACTATCAATACCAAAAGCATTTGTTTACATAATTATTGGTATTGTCGGTATCATAATCGGTTCCGACTTGGTTGTAGATGGTGCAAGTTTCATTGCAAGTGCATTTGGATTAAGTGATGTGCTCATCGGTCTTACCATTGTTGCTATAGGAACATCATTGCCTGAACTTGTTACATCTATCACAGCACTTAAAAAAGGAGATAATGGTATTGTAATAGGTAATGTGCTTGGGTCATGCATCTTCAATATCCTATTCATTTTAGGTATAAGCAGTGCAATCATGCCTCTACCAATCGCACCTGAAATGGTATCTGATATAGGTTTAATGACAGTTATTACAATCATAGGTGCAATATTTGCATACAGTAAAAATGAAGTGGATAAAAAAGAAGGAGCGGTACTAGTAGCTCTATTCATACTTTATATGGCGTTTGTAATTATAAGAAATTAATTAATTTATTAATTTCTTTTTTTCTTTTTTCTTTTTTCTTTTTGACAAAATTTAATTTGTTCGTTAATGATAAAATAAAAGTCACTTATTTTTCATTGATATTTTCAGTTACAATATCCTTAATTTCACAAGCTTTACAAATCTTAGATGATGTTGGCTCACCACATCTTTCACACTCATTCAGAACTGTTCTAATATTATCAACATCCAAGATTTGTTTAAATGATTCCAAAACATTTTCTTTAGTTCCAGGATGCTTTGATTCTGTATTATTTAAAAACTCTTTTATTTTAGCCCTCAATGAAAGATTTGAATAAGGGCATTCATCCAAATGAATCTCAATATCATTAAGTATAGCCCACATGCCAACCTCTTTTTCAGGCGTGTTCCATAATGGCTTGATTCTTGGAACCAACTTTTCATGAATCTGATCAAGCTCTGGCCCGAATTTAGAGAACTTAACTGTATCTCCTCTTGAAAAGCTCATCAAAAAGGATTGTATTTCATCATCAAGATTATGACCTGTTGCTATCTTATCGGCATCTATTTCATAAGCTGTCTTATTTAAGATATTACGTCTAAAGACACCACATGGAATGCAAGCACTTTTAAAGTATGAATGAATGTCATCCAATGCAAATCCTTCTTCCTCCTTAAAGGATTTTTGAATAAGATGAATGTCCAATGCTTTTGCATTGTTTACTGCAGCATCTATTCCATGTTGACGGTACCCTTCAATTCCTTCATCAACTGAAATGGCCACAAGTTCAAAATCAAAATCAGCGTTTTCCTGATAATTCTTAAGTGCATGCAGAGTCAAAACACTGTCTTTACCTCCAGATAAGGCAATAGCTATTTTTTCATTCTCCTTAATCAATCCATAATCATTTATCAGACTATTGATTCTTGAGAATATCCTATCGTTGAATTCGTCTTTATTTAAACTCATGATATCACTTAAAAATTAAAAGCATTGAAAATATTAAAAAAAACAAAATTAAGCTAAATAAAAAAATAAGTAAAAAATAAAAAGATAAAGAATTAAAGAAATTATTCAGCGAATTCTTTAATAACTTTAATGATTAAATCCAAATCTTCCTCAGTGAGTTTAGCATGAACAGGAAGTGAAAGAACTTCTTCAACTATCTCTTCAGTTACTGGAAGATTTTGGTCATAACCCATTTCCTTATAGAGAACTTGGTCATAAAGAGGAATTGGATAATAAATTCCATTTCCAATACCCTTTTCAATTAAATAATCAGACAATTCATCCCTTTTGCCGTCTTTAATCTTAATGGTGTATTGGTGGTATACATGCTTATAGCCCTCTTTTACAATTGGGGTTTCAATCAAATCAACATCAGCCAAACCTTCATTAAGGTATTTGGCATTTTCAATTCTGCTGTCATTGAAGGAATCTATTTTCTTAAGCTGTTCCAATCCAATAGCTGCAGCAATATCAGTCATCCTAAAGTTGTACCCCAATACATCATGATGGTATTTGGTAGCGGAACCATGAGCCCTATAGATCTTTGCATTTTCTGCAAATTTCTCATTATTTGTGGTGATCATTCCACCTTCACTGGTGGTCATGTTCTTTGTAGGGTAGAAACTGAAGCAAGCCATATCTGCGAGATTGCCCACTTTTTCACCTTTGTATTCAGCACCATGAGCTTGTGCTGCATCTTCAATAACAATCAAGTCATGATCTTTAGCAATTTTCATTATGGCATCCATATCTGCAGATTGCCCATATAATTGAACAGGCATAATAGCTTTGGTCCTGTCAGTAATTGCTTCTTCTATTTTTGCAGGGTCTATTGTAAAGGTTTCAGGATCTATATCAACAAAAACTGGACGAGCACCGGTGTATAAAATAGAGTTGCCTGTAGCTGCAAATGTGAATGGAGTTGTAATCACTTCATCCCCTTCACCGATTCCAGCAGCTAAAAGAGCAACATGCAATGCGGAAGTACCGGAATTGGTGGCAATCCCATATTTTGCTCCAACGTATTTTGCAAATTCCTCTTCAAATTCGATTACTTTTGGCCCTTGTGCAATCATACCAGATTTCATCACTTCAATTACTGCATTTATCTCTTCATCTTCAATAATAGGACTAGCTATTGAAACTTTAATATCTGCCATATTTTCACCTATAATGAATAAAATTATTATTAATTCCTAAAAATCTTAGTTTTTTATTAATCCCTAAAAATATTCATTTTTAAATTATTTGTAGTTAAATAGTTTATAATAATTATTTATTTTTAAT
>JADLKP010000185.1 GCA_016838945.1 Methanobrevibacter sp. | reverse complement strand
TAATATTTTATTATAATATAGATTTTGTATTATTAACATATAAAATATGCGGTAAAAATAGGAGATAAATTTAAAAAATAGTCGTTTTAGAAATAAAAAAAATATTTGATTCATTACTAAAACATGGAAAAAATTCTTGAAATTAAAAAAATAAAAAAAAGAAAAAGAAAAGTTATAGAAATTATAAGAAAAACTAATGGACAGCTTAACTTACAAACCATAACTTAATTTAAATTTTACACATAATTTAACTTACGTGTCTCCTGTCGTTATCCAAGCTATAGAACTTGAGATTATTTGACGGTCCAAACAGAAACTCCATCTTGCATGTTACATAATTCAAAGGAATCTTGGCCTATACCACCTAAGAGGAATAATCTGGTAAAAACTGAGTCTTTAAGTTTATTATCCATCAATATGGCAGTATAATCATTTCCAGATCCTAAGAGGTATATTGTATAGTTTCCGTTTTTATCCAAGGTTGTATTACCAGTTAAGTAACCGTCTTCAATGCAAATAAGGTTACTTGCTTTGAGAGGGTTGTATTCAGAACCGTTCAAGTCAACTTTACTGCCGTTCTTATCCCAGTAAGCACTCATTTGAGCAGTGGTGCTAGTGTTGATACTAGTGTTGGTTACTTTGGATCCTCTTTTGACTTCAGCATTGTATAAAATGCCGCTGTCATTTAAAACTGTAATATTGCCTTCGGAATTAGGATTGATTGTAACATAATCTGAAGCCATGTAGTATTGATAGTTTGTACTGTTCAAAGTATCAAAGTTCCATGAACCGAAGTAGGACCACCATCCAGCTTTTCCAATCATATCTGAACTTAAAACGAATGAGACATTGTTTGGATTGGATGGGTGTGATTGCTTTACAACAGCGCTAGCTTGTTTCTCTGTTAAATTATAATCCTTGATTAAGGTTGATTTTGCATCTTCCCTACTCTTACCTAAGGTTTTGTCCAATGCATCAACAGCAGTCACATTACTTCCTGTGTAATTGCATAATAGCTCAGAAGCATTGCTACCGGTAGTACCCAACATCTGTAGGATTCCTTTAGATTGGGCTATATCTGATGTAGTCAATGCCTTACCTACCCAGTATGCACGATCCCCTGTCTGGGAACCCCCATCAAAAGATGTCGGGTGGTCAGAAGCAATCTGGAATAGGTAACCGAAGTCCCACCAGGAAATGATAACTGTATCATTAGTAGAATTTTCTTTAACATAGTCCATTGCGTTCCATATAGGGTCACTTGAACCTGGAACAGTGGCTGCAGTAGTTTGGAAAGCACCACAAACAGTTGGAGATACTAAAGCCAAAGTAATCAAAACAACAACAAGTGCTCTTTTAATAGAGACATCAGAATCCTTGATGGATTTTCTAGCATAAATCAATACAGCTGAAATTACTGCAAGAACAATGAATACGACTATACCTATCATCCTAGCATTATCAAGGCCGTAAACGATTTGAGTAATTGGGAATGCGATTAGGAAAGAGGATAAGAGAGCTATCAATAATAAAACCTTATCATCATCAACATTTGATTTTACATAATCAACAGCATATCCTACAAAAATACCTGCACAAATACCCATTGGTACAACCAATACCTGAATAAACCTAGTACCTTGAGTTACTGCTGCTGCAGAAGCAAGAATCCATACTAGGAATAAGCATAAGTAAAGTACATTTAAACGTTTACTTTTATTGATTTCATCACTTGAACCGAAAGATCCGATATCCTTAAGTGAAATTCTGAATCTTTCTTGTTCTTTTCTTACTGAAGTAGCTTGACGTTTAGATTTATGTGGTTTGGAAAGGTCACTCTTAATCTTAACAGACCTTAATCTAAGCAATCTTTGGATAAAGGTGTATAAGACCAATAAAACACCGAAGAAAGCAACTATTCCACCAACCCCGTTTATAACACCATTGGTATTAGCCAAGAATGAACCTGGAAGTCCACCATATAAGAGATTTGGCTTTTGCATCTCTGCAACGGATACAAATACGTTAGGCCATACATCATGTGCTGCGGTTAAAAGTGAGAACCCACCGGTAAGACCTGAAATACCATCAAAGATACCTCTAATTCCAACGGTGCATAGAAGTCCAAGAATACCTAAGACTATCATTAAAATTGTTGGGAACAATTCTTTTTGATTAATCAACCAACTTAACTTATTCTCATAATTTTTAAATGGTTCTAAAACACTAATGTCCAGATAGAAGCATAATACAAAGAATGCTATCATAACCAATATCATTACTGCCGGATAGAACATGAACCCAGTCCATGAGAGGGAATAGATTCCAATAGAAATAACAGATAATATTGCGAAAATAATTCTATGAACCAACTTATCGCTTTTTACCGCTTCAATGAAGAAGAGTATAAAGAACAAAGGCAAGGTTACGTTAAACATATCTGTATCGAAAAATCCTGCAAATGTGTGTGAAATATAGTTAGGACCTAATGCTACAATCAAAGTAGCTGCAATTGCTCCATAGTCATTGGTAATCCTTCTTGTGAAGATGTAAACTGGAATAACCGCCAATGATGAAATGAATGCACCGGTCCAAAATGCAACTTCCGTAAGTGACATGTCTTGGAACATATTTACTATCCCATATAAGAATGAAGTCACATATGCAATCATAGGTTGATAATTACCTACTTCCCGCCCTGATGGGTAGTATGAATGCATATCCCAACCGGAACCATTTACTAAAGTATCACCAAAATATCCATGATCCATATAATCTTGAGTCATCCTTAAGTTAAAGTATGAGTCCATTTCACTGAAATAAGGAAGACCATTAGCATCCATATAATTTGCTTTAAGTTCATTAGGAACTCCACCAATATCAGCAGCTTGAGCTCTAAGACCAAAAACTAAAACAAATAATATTGCTATGATAACCACAGATTTCAATATTGTTTTAACTTTCTGATTTTCCATATAAAATCCTCGTACATTAATATTCGAATATATAATTTATAGTCCGTACAATCATCTTATGAAAAAATAATATCAGATTCCTAAATAAGCATCCGGCTTGAATTTAAGAATTTTCTAATTAAGCGCTTAAAATATCTTAATCATAAAACAAACTGTAAGACCTCTAATGAATTTATCACCATATATTTTAAAATATATTGTAATTAATTAGTAAAATTCAAAATTATTAAACTTATACTTGATAAGAAAATATTCCAATATGACCTTAAAGTCATATTAATAAAAATCAATCTAAATTTAATAATAATTAAAATTAAAAATATATAACAATATTGAAAATATAACATTATCAATTAAAATGTATAATATTTATTGAATTAAAGAAGTGTTAATATGGAATGTCATAATCACCCAGATAGAGAAGCAACAGCAAATTGTTCAGTTTGTGGAAAAGCGATTTGCCCAGAGTGCAGTATGGAAATTGCTGGAAACATTTATTGTAAAGATTGTGTGAATGAAATCGTTACAAAAAGCATATTGGAAAAATCAATTAAAGAGAAAAGTGTTTCAGAGCCAGCAAAGGTTGAAGAAGATGCAGCAAAAGCAGAAGAGCCTGCAGATTTTATTGAACCAATAGAACCAATCACTCCAATCCAAGCAGAAGAACGTGAAGCGGAAATTGTAAAAGCAGCTGAAAAAGCACCTGAAAACTATGAAACAGATTATGAATATGAAACAGAATATGTTGAAACATATGAAGAAGATGGTGCTGAAGACAGCTATTACGAAAATCCTGAACCAATTCCAGAACCTGAACCTGAATACAAAGAACACGAAAGAAAACTTAAAGCAAAAGCTAAAGAGCAAGCCCCTATTGAACCGATCCATACCGGAGATATAGATGAAGATTACTATTATGAACCAATCCCTAAAAAAGCTCCAAGCAATGAACTTGAAGCAAAATATGAAAGATACTTAGAAGACTTATATTATGATGAAGAAGAGGACTTTGTTCCTCAAGAACTTCTCGAAGAAGTTGAAGAAGCTCCTCAATCCAGACCTCCAAAAGGAAGAAAAAGAAGGAGAAACCCAAGAAGAGGCTATGATGATTATCAAGACGCTCCAAGAAGACAAAGACCTCGTGATTATCCAGAGGATGAATATTACATCAATCCTAGAGAAGAATACTCTGATGACTATATAGTTCCTTCACATAATAGAAATAGAAGAGCTCCTCAAAGAGAAGCTGAAAGTTACGAAGAGCTTAAAAGAAGAATTGAAAAAAATTATGAAATGGAACAAGAAAGCAAAAAGAGAGGTCGCTTCAGAAGATCCAAAAAATCTAAACGCGATTATGATGACTTCGATGAATTAGAAAGTATTCAAGGAATGCACAGATTCCCAGAAGAGGAAAATGAAGAAAAACTTTCTATTGTTGAAATCATCCTTGCAATTGTCTTAATTCTTTTAATTATACTACTTATATTATATGTAGTATATCTATTTAGATTAAGTGGAGATTACATTAGTTTCCTAGATGCTCTTACAGGATTAGTTTCCAATCCTGGAGAATTTATTACTAATGTTTTGAATTAAACAAAAAACTATAGAGAAATATTTTCTCTATCCTTCTCTTTTTTAACACTCTTTTAATTTATTTTTTTATCTATTTTTATCTTATTTTATCTTATTTTAT
>JADLKP010000184.1 GCA_016838945.1 Methanobrevibacter sp. | reverse complement strand
TTATTTAAACTAATTTCTTTAAATATTTATGATTTTAGAAATTTTATTAATTAATTTTTTAATAAATTTTTAATAAATTTTTTAATAAATTTTTATTTAATTTTTAATCTATCAAATTTTTAAGATTCAATCATTAAGAAGTGAAAATATGAATTTTCCAGTTACAAGAATGAGAAGATATAGGAAAAACTCTAAAATTAGAGATATTGTACGTGAGACTAAATTAAACAAGGAAGATTTAATTTATCCAATATTCGTTAAAGAAGACTTGAAAGATGGTGAAAAGGAAGCCATTTCTACAATGCCTGGTGAATATAGGTTTTCCTTAAATGGTGCTGTAGAATATGCTAAGGAATTGGAAGCTAAAGGATTACGATCCATCATAGTGTTCGGTCTTCCAAGTGAAGATAAGAAGGATGAAATCGGTTCTCCTGCCTTTGCACCAACAGGTATTGTTCAAAGAACCGTCCGTAAGCTTAAAGCTGAAACTGATTTGGTAATCATCACTGATGTGTGCTTATGCCAATACACTTCTCACGGTCACTGTGGTCTCATTCGTGAAAATGATGACACTGACTTCGGATATGAGATCTTAAACGATGAATCTTTAGAATATTTGGCTAAAACCGCTTTATCTCATGCTGAAGCAGGTGCAGATATTGTCGCCCCTTCTGATATGATGGACGGCAGAATTCATGCCTTAAGAGAAATTCTTGATGAAAAAGGTTATTACAATACAATGATCATGTCCTATTCAGTTAAATTTGCTTCTTCATTCTATGCTCCATTTAGGGAAGCGGCATGTTCTGCTCCTTCTGCTGGAAACCGGAAATCCTATCAGATGGACCCTGCAAATGCTCTTGAAGCAATTAGGGAAGCTGAACTTGATGTGATTGAAGGGACTGACTTTTTAATGGTTAAGCCGGCTTTGCCTTACTTAGACATTATCAAAACAATCAGGGAGGAATTTGACCTTCCTTTAGTGACCTATAATGTCAGTGGAGAATACTCCATGATTATGGCTGGTATTGAAAATGGATATTTGACTGAAGAGTCTATTATGGAATCATTATTATCAATCAAAAGAGCTGGTGCAGACTTGATCATAACTAATTTTGCCCCATATGCTTTAGACCACTTATGATGGAGGAGGAATGTTTGTGGAATCAAAAGACATAGCTAAGTTGGCTCAATTGGCTTCTGTGCTTGAAGTAAGCGGTTGGCCAAAACCTGGAAATGTACACAGAACCCGTAACTATGATGATATGGTATTTCAGGATTTCATCATCAGTGGAGTGGTTATTGGAAATATTATGGAAGAGTTAGCCAATCAAGCAAAGGAAATTGATGACTTGTCCAAGGCGGAATTAGGTAAATATATCCTTCAAGCTGTTAGCGAAACAGATAAGTGGATAGAAACCAATACCAATTTAGGAATTATGATGATGTGCATTCCAATAGCAGCGGCTGCTGCAATCAGTAATGATTTTGATGAAATTCAAGAGAATCTAGGTCGTTTGATGGATGCTACAACCGTTGATGATGCAGTAAACCTTTATGATGCAATCAATGTTGCAGACGCAGGTGGAATGGGTGATCAAGAGGAATTTGATGTAATGAGTGAAAAGGCAAAGGATGAATTGCGTGCCAACAATCAAACCATGTATGACGTATTGGAAATTTCCGCTGGTTGGGACAGATTGGCAAATGAGTTAACCAATAAGATGCCAGTTTGCTTTGAAATAGGATTCCCTAGATTCAGAGACTCTTTAGCAAGCAGTGATGATGAGGATGCTGTAAATAAGGCTACAGTCTTGACATTCATGACAATATTGTCTCAAATTCCAGACACTTTGATTTCAAGAAAATATGGTGATGAGATAGCAGAATCAGTTTCTAAAAAAGCGGAAGGAATCTTGGAATTTAAGGAGGATGATTCCTTTGTAGAAAAGCTTTTGGACTTTGATGATTATCTTTATGAAAATAAATATAATCCTGGAACAACTGCAGATTTAACTGCAGCATCTATCTTTTTATCTTATCTTGAAAAAGAATTTTAATTTAATTTATTTAATTTTTAATTTATTATGGTCTTGGCCATAGTTCTCTTATTTTTTTATTTTTCTCTTTTTTCAATTTTTATTTCATCAAAAATAGCTATTTTTTAAACAATATTTATTAATTAGATTAGAGATATATTATAATATTATAAAATAATAGATTATAAAATGATATTTCATATCAATTTATTTATTATCAAATAATGCTTACTTGATTTATTAAAAATGCATCTGGTGTTTAGATGAGTGAAAATATCGATAAAATTATTAATGAATTACATATTTATGAAAAAAAGCTATTAAAAGAGTTAGAACTAAATGAAGATGCTACTCCTGAAGAAATAGCTCAAAATACAGGTTTAAACATTAAATCTGTTATGAGTGCTGCAGGATCATTAGCTTCTAAAGATATTATCATTGTAAAGAAAGATGTTCATGAACAATTTAGTTTAACTGATTATGGTAAGAAATATGCTGAAATTGGCCTTCCTGAAAGAAGAATCCTAAAGGTTTTACAGGATAAGAAAGAATTGGCTATGAAAGATTTGGCAAATATGGATAATCTTGAAAAGAAGGAAATGAACATTTCCATCGGTTGGCTGATTCGTAAAAGTTGGGCTAAAATGGATAAAGGAGTATTGTCCATTACTGAAGTAGGGGAATCCACCCAAAATAAATTAGGGGATGATGAATCATTATTGAAAACCCTTATTGAAAAGGCAAGTGTATCCAAGGAACAATTGGATGCAGATATGGCTAAAGGTTTATCCGCACTTAAGGACAGGAAAAATCTCATTGCTGAAAATAAAACAACCTACCACAGTTTTGAATTGACTGATTTAGGCCATGAGATCTTGGAACATGGATTTGACTTGAAGGAAGAAGCTACCCAATTAACTCATGAACAATTGAAAGAAGGCTCATGGAAAGACTTGAAATACAGGCCTTATGACATTAATGCAGAATATCCTATATTTTTCCCAGGTAAGGAACATCCTTTAAGAAGAATCATTCAGGAAATCAGAGAAATCTTCTTGAATATGGGCTTTACTGAAGATAAGGGAGATTATTTGGAATCAGCATTCTGGAACTTTGATTCTCTCTTCCAGCCACAAGATCATGCTGCAAGGGAAATGCAAGATACATTTTACGTTAAAAATCCATTGACCTGTGATTTGCCTGATGATGCTCTAGTTGAAAGGGTTGCAAAAACTCATGAAGATGGTGGAAATACCGGTTCTGAAGGTTGGAACTATGATTGGGATGCAGACATTGCTCGTCAATCTGTTTTAAGAACTCATACAACAGGAATCTCCACTCAAAGATTGGCAAAAGGAGAGCTTCCAATTAAGATGTTCTCTGTAGGCAGAGTATTCAGAAGAGAAACCTTTGACTACAAGCATTTGCCTGAGTTCCATCAAGTGGAAGGTTTAGTTGCCGCTCCTGGAATCAACTATCAAAACCTTTTAGGTACCTTAAAAGAGTTCTATAAGAAATTAGGATTTGAAGTAAGATTCAGACCTGCTTATTTCCCATACACCTACCTTTCTACCGAATGTGAAATCTACTTGGAAGAAAAGGAAAGCTGGATTGAGCTTGGTGGATGTGGAATGTTCAGACCAGAAGTTTTAGAACCTTTAGGTATCGACACTCCTGCATTGGCATTTGGTTTAGGTATTGAACGTTTAGCAATGATCAGATATGATTTGTCTGACATTAGAATGCTTTATAAGAGTGACATTAGCTGGTTAAGGGAAGTTCCTTTAGAAGAAGGAGTCAAATTCGATTAAATGTGGTCTTATGACAAAGGTTAGACTTATCTCATGGAATGTAAATGGTATAAGAGCTATTCACAGAAAAGGTTTTCTTGACTGGTTCAATGAGGAAAAGGCAGATGTTGTTTGCCTTCAGGAAACCAAGGCACAAGTTGACCAATTGCCTAAAAAATTAGTGAATATTCCAGATTATACAAGCTATTTCAATTCTGCAGAGAGAAAAGGTTACAGCGGTGTAGCAACTTATACTGCTATTGAACCTAAAGAGGTTTTCTCTGGAATGGGAATAGAAAAGTTCGATGTTGAAGGAAGGCTTCAAAGATTGGATTTTGATGGATTCACTCTTTTAAACATCTATTATCCTAATGGTGGCATGAATGATGATAGGCTTAAATATAAGCTTGATTTCTATGATGCATTCCTTGATTACTCCAATGATTTAAGGGATAAGGGTCATAATTTGGTTATTTGCGGTGATTTGAATACTGCACATAAGGAAATTGACCTCGCAAGACCAAAAGATAATGTAGATACTTCAGGTTTCTTGCCTGTAGAAAGGCAGTGGGTTACCAAGTTCTTGGAAAATGGTTATATTGACACTTTCAGAATGCTTAATGGTGACATTAAAGATCAATATACCTGGTGGAGCTATAGAACTAAAGCAAGAGAAAGAAATGTGGGATGGCGTTTGGATTACTTCTTTGTAAATGAAGAATTTAAGGACAATGTAAAGGCATCTTATATAAAATCAAATATTATGGGCTCAGATCATTGTCCAATAGCTTTAGAAATAGATGTATGAATCTTTTTCTAATTTACTTTTTTTATTATTCTATTTTTTTTA
>JADLKP010000183.1 GCA_016838945.1 Methanobrevibacter sp. | reverse complement strand
CAATAAAATAAAAAGAAAAAAAATTAAAAATTAACTATTTTTAAAAAAATAAAAAATTAACTATTTTTAAAAAAATAAAAAATTAACTATTTTTGAAAAATAATCAAATAATGAGATTTTCCTTGAGGAATATCCTCACCACAATCAGGATTTAATGAGAACAAGCTCATTCCATGTTCCTTAAAGACTTCTTCCAAATCTTCTGGACTGCTTCTTACAGTGATAGGAGGACCATGTTTGGCTTCCTGCTTCTTATAATCCATGATTGCTATCTTTCCACCAGGTTTGAGAATTCTCTTTAGCTCTTCAATAGCTTCATCCATTCTTCTAGTTGCCTTGAATCCATGCCATACATTAATCAATAGAATAATGTCAACAACATCATCATCCAAATCAATGTGATCTGGAATATCAGCACAAATTGGAATCAGATTATCATAACCCTTTTCACGAGCAGCCTTCTGAAGGTCTTCAATTGAAGGTTCGTAAATATCCACACCATAGATAATGGCATCATCATCTAGAATCTGGGCAGCTTCAAGTGAAGCATGTCCATCACCACATCCTGCATCCATAAAAACTTCATTTCCTTCAAGGCCCAATTCCATAATAATGTCATGAGCATTCAAAAATGACTCGCTTGACCTACCTTGAATGCGATGCCCATTCGCAGGTAGCATGCCTGTTTTATTTGCCATAAATAATCACCATTTAAATTAATAAGTTAATGTAAAAGTTATCGAATAATTAATCGTTTATTTAATTAAACGAATAGTAAAATGAAACCCATTTATTATTCATCAATTATCTCATAGTATGCCCCTTCAGCACATGGTATACATACCGGTTTTCCACCACGATTCAAGTGGCGACCATCAGTAATCTTTTCACCACATACTGAACAGTAAGTACTTGTGTGTGGTTTACCCGGCATTTGAGAAGGCTTTAACTCAACATGAACCTTTTCGACGCTGAACAATTCTTCAGCAGGAGTTCTTTTGAATCTTTCAATCATTTCATCTCTGGTTTCCCTGACTTTTTCCTGTTTGTTTGCATCAGCATCTGCTACTCTAATGGCTTCACCGGTATCCATATTATAGAATGTCACTGCAAACTTACCATAATACATTTGCTTGAGGGATCTTTTGCCCATGGTACATTTGGTAACTGATTGAACTGCATCTGCCATGCATCTGTCAATCTCCAAGAACACGATAAGGTTCTTATGACGTTTATTCAATTCAAAACCCATCAATTCCATACCATACATTGCAAGTTTGGTACCGATAGCTATTCCACCACAGACTTCTCCGTGAAATTCCTTAGCTTTTGCCAATTGCTCTTCATAATCTTCAACGCTTACCATTTTTACACCTTTAAATTTATTTTTAAAATTTTTTAATTATATTAATATTAAATTTTTTAAGATTAAATATTTTTAATTCTATTATCACCATTTTAATAAATGATTAATCCTTTGATTAAATTCTATTATCACCATTTTAATAAATGATTAAACCTTTATTTAAATTCTATTTCACCATTTTAATAAATGATTAATCCTTTGAATACTTCTTTGAATAATCGCTAAGGACCAATTCCAAATTAGTCCTTTGAGGAACGCAAATTTTTCTATTTTCCTCTAATTCAATGAGCTTCACATCAATTCCATATGCCTTTCTTAAGTTTTCTTCAGTTAAAACCTCTTCAGGAGAGCCGAAATCAAGGAATGATTTGTCTTTCAGGATTGCCACCTTAGTTGCTGCCAAAAATGCATGGTCAGGATAATGTGAAGACATAATGACTGCAAGACCCAGTTCAGATAGCTGTTCAATTATTTCAAGAAGCTTTATCTGATTTCCAAAGTCCAAATGATTTGTCGGCTCATCCAATATAAGCAAATCAGGCTCTTGAGCCAAAACCCTTGCGAGGAACACCAATTGTCTTTCCCCACCACTTAGATTAGTATAACTTTTATCCTTTAAATCTTCGATTCCGAGAGTCTTAAGTGCATTGATGGCTATCTCCTTATCTTCCACTCTCGGAGATGCAGTTAGGTTAATATATGGAGACCTACCCATCAAAACAACATCAAAGACACTGAAAGGAAAGGATGGGACATGTCCTTGTGGAATATATCCAACTATCTTTGCAATGTCATTGAACGATAGGCTGTTGATGTTTTTGCCGTTTAGCAAAACATCTCCTGAATTGGCCTTATGCAGACCATTCAAGGTTTTAATCAATGTTGTCTTTCCTGTTCCATTCGGCCCCAAAATGCATAGGACATCCCCATTATCTATTGAAAAGTTAATGTTTTCAAATACGATTGGAGAATCATTATCATAGGAAAATGAAACATCCTTCACTTCTACTAATTTCACCATAGAATAGCCTCACAAATTTAATTCCACTCAGAATAACCTCTTCTAAGCAAGTAAAGGAATATCGGAACACCAATTACTGCAGTTAATATGCCTATAGGTATCTCAATGGAAATGAAAGTTCTTGAAATGTTGTCGATAAGCAATAGGAAGCTTGCACCAATGCTTAATGACGCAGGAAGAAGAATCTTATGGTCCGGCCCCACCATAATACGAGTCATATGCGGTACGACGAGTCCGATCCAGCCGATGATTCCACTTATTGAAACAGCCGCTGAAGTTATTAATGTACAAGCCACAATAACAATGAATCTTAATTTGCCTGGATCTAATCCAAGGGATTGTGCCTCTTCATCACCCATCGACAAAACATTCAAATGCCATCTTAAAATCATTATTACAGTTACTCCAATGAGCAATGGAATAATGATCATTGACAGCTTATTAAAATTAACTGCGGATAAGCTGCCCATAAGCCAATATGTTATTTGAGGCAACTTATCATAAGGGTCTGCCATGAATTTGGTTCCTGAAATCAATGCATTGAAGAATGCTGAAACAGCAGTACCTGAAAGCACAAGCAACAGGATTCCTCCTGCACGATATGATTTAGAGATAACATAAGTTATTGAAACAGATATTATTCCAAATACAAATGCAGACAATTGTATCAATACATTTCCCATATTAGCTAAAATCGCAATGGCTGCACCGAAACCTGCCCCTGCAGATACCCCTAATAGGTCTGGGGATACAAGAGGGTTTTTGAATATTCCCTGAAAAGAGGCTCCAGCAAGAGATAGGCAAGCTCCAACAATCAAAGCAGCAATTATACGAGGCAATCTGATAGTGAAAACTATTGAATTGATTTCCGGAGATACTGCTAAAGATGGAAAGATAGGACTAAGAATGGTCTTTACAACATCTATAGGAGCTACCGGATACCTGCCTAACATGAATGATATAAAGAATAAAAACACAGGCAGTGCAATCAATAGCAGATAAATGATCAAATTATCAAAACTGAAAGAAGAATTTTCACTCATTATACAAACCCTTTAAACTTTTTCAAAACATCAAATTATAAATCTGATTCCTTAAGACCTGAAGAAATTAGAATATCCTTTGCCTCATCATCACTTAAATCATAATGATAGAAATTGCTGTAGAACTCTTTTGTAGTGTCCACCATATTGATATTGGAGTATTTATCCGGATAAATCACCTTAGCAGTCCAAGGAACTCCAATGATCATATTCGCACCAGGAGGCCTGTCAAACCATTTAAATGGAGATTGCGGCGAAATATAAACCTTATGTTCCTTAACTGCCTTTACATTAGCCCATTTTGAATCTGAATAGACCTTATTATAGAAGTCCTCATCAGTGGCTATGATCACATCAGGATTCCAGGACATGACCTGCTCAATGGAAACAGTCAATTCCCCTCCACTGTTTCTAACTTCAGTGTCAGCCACATTCTTTCCACCGACCAAATTGATCAATTGGCCATGGGAATTGCCGCTTGCATAAGTGGATAGTCCATCCTCACCAGAGGCATAATAAACAGATTTCCTTTCTGATTCTGGGATGGAATCTGCAGTTTTTTGAACTTCTGATAGGTATTTGTCATTAAAGTCAATCAACTGGCTTGCCTTATCTTCAGCACCTAAAATCTTTCCCATAAACTCTATTGTAGAATCAATTTTAGTAACATTGGTATTGTCAGTGACTGCAACGACAGGCAATGAACCGAATTTCTCTTGTCTTTCATCAACAGTGGAGAGATCAACTCCCATCCCCTCATCAATGGATTCAACTACAAAATTAGGCTCTGATGCAATGAATTCCTCATAGTTACCATCTTGACTTCCAAACCATCCTCCGATTACAGGAAACTTGTCTTTGTATTGATCAGGAACATATTTAAGTTCCTCATCAGTCCATTGGAAGTTAACACCTGCCAATTTGTCAGGAGCCAACATATACATGATTGTAGTCATTGGAGGGCTTGTAGCAACCACCCTGTTGACATCACTTGGAATATTCACTGTCCTATTAGCCATATCAGTAATGGTCTGATTGCCAGATGATGTGACTGAAGAAGGAGAAGCGAATAAGCTAATGGCTACCCCACAAGCTATTAAGGCAATTAAAATAACTAATATTATTTTGGTTTTCTTTTCCATATTATTACCTAAAAATTATATATAACATGAAATATTTTTCATATCAATTATATAAATAATTTTCTAAAATATTCATAATAATGTTTATTTGAATAATATAAGTAAAATATGGCTTAAACGATTAAGAAAAATAGTTCATAAGGAAGAAAAATTAAATAAAAACATTAATTAGGCATCATATC
>JADLKP010000182.1 GCA_016838945.1 Methanobrevibacter sp. | reverse complement strand
TTATTAATTATTAAATTTTCATTTTATTTAATTTTATTAATTATTAAATTTTCATTTTATTTAATTTTATTAATTATTAAATTTTCATTTTATTTAATTTTCATTTTTTTAAGTTTTAAAAATTTTCTAAGGATATTCAGATTTTTAAAATTATAATTTATAAGGTGTTAGTATGAAAGCAGAATCTTTTAAAATTGCAGACGGTGTATATTGGGTAGGAGCAATCGATTGGGATAGAAGAAGTTTCCATGGTTTCGGTATTCCTGGCTCAACTTACAACTGTTATTTAGTATTCGGTGATGAGAAAGTTGCATTGATAGATAATGTAGAGCATGGAATGTCAAATCAGTTATTTGCAAGAATTGAAGACGCATTTGCAAAAGAGGGTAAGGATGAAGTTAAGATTGATGTCCTTATTCAAAACCATAGTGAAATGGATCATACCTTTTGTCTATGGGAAACCGTTAATAAATTCTCTGATGCCGAGATTTACTGCAGTAAAAAATGTGAAGAGTTTCTCCAGGCACAGTTCCATGATTTCAGAGGATATGATATGAATGTTGTAAAAACTGGTGATGCCCTTGATTTAGGTGGAAAAACCTTAGCATTTGTATCCGCTCCAATGTTGCACTGGCCAGATAGTATGTTTACAATGTATATGGAAGAGGGAATCTTATTCTCTAATGATGCATTTGGTCAACATTTAGCTTTATCCAAGAGATATGCTGAAGATTATGATTTAGGATTTATTTTGGACTACTCAAAAAGATTCTATGCAAATCTTGTAGTTTTAGGGTCCATGACATTAACTCGCAAATTTGATGAATTGAACGATTTGGGAATATTGGAACAAGTAAAAATGATTGCGCCATGTCACGGCCAAATCTGGAAAAATCCTGAGCCAATTGTTGAGGCTTATCAAAACTGGGCTAGTGGTGTTTGTAAAGATAAAATAACAGTGATTTATGATACAATGCATCACAGCACTCAAAAGATGGCACATGCCATTGCTGAAGGTATTATGAGTGAAGATGTAGAATGTGTTTTATATTTCATGCAAGAAAATACTCCTGATGAGATAGTTCATGATGTTTTAGAAAGTAAAGCCATTGCATTAGGTGCGCCTACTATGATGAACAAGCCATATCCTAGAATCGGATCTACTTTGTACTGGTTGGATTGCTTAAACTTTAAAGGAACAGGCAGTTTTAAGAAGGCACTGGTATTTAGTAGTAAAGGATGGGCTGGTGGAGCCGTTAAAAAACTTACAGCAGAACTTGAAAATGCAGGGTTTGATGTATGTGATAGCTATGAGGCAACTTTTGTGCCGGATAGTGACGTATTGGATGAGTGCTTTGAAAAAGGCAAATCATTAGCAAAATCAATTAAAGAGGATAATCTTTAATTATTTTTCCTTTTAATTTTTTATCTTTTAATTTTTTATCTTTTATTTTTATCATTATTTTTTTTACTTTTATTTTTATCCTATTATTTTATTTTTATCTTTTTATCATTTTATCTTTTTTAATAATTTCTTTATTCTTTTTCTAAAAGTTTAAAAACTTTTTCAATTGTGTCGGCTATTTTAAATGTGTTCTTATCTATTTCCTCTTTCATAAATCCTTCATCAATCATGAAATCAATCATTTCAAACATTGGATCATAATAACCGAACATATTGAAAACAATAATCTTTTTGTCATGCCTATGCAACTTTCTTAAAACAATTATTTCAAAGAATTCATCAAGGGTTCCTATTCCACCAGGAGCTATTATAAAAGCGTCGGAATGTTTTAAAAATAGGCTTTTTCTCTCATCCATGGATTTTGTGTAAATGAATTCATCACAATCCTTACACATTCCTTCATATTCTTCCATCCATTCTGGTGCAATTCCTAAAACTTTTCCATTATTGTCTATGACTCCTTTGGATACCGCACCCATCACTCCTGTGGAACCTCCTCCAAATACAAGAGAATGTCCTCTTTTAGCTATTTCCTCTCCTAGCTTGTATGATTCGTCAAGATATTTTGATTTTATTTGATTGCTTCCAGCACCATAAAGGCAAATTTTCATACTTTTTCTCCTTATAATTGTGATTATATTTTTAATTATGTTTTAATGGTTAATTAATATTTAATATAATTTTAATATTCTTCTTGCTTGATAAAAATTTTATTCTATATCTCATTGTATAAATAGTTTTTTTAATAAATATTCTTTATCTATTTAAATAAAAACTGACAAATGTTTAATTGTATATGGAATTTGGTGAGAATATGAAAATATTGGTAGTTCAAGAATCAGACTGGTTAAAGAGAAATCCACATCAACAGCACCATTTGATGGATAGGATGGTACTGCGTGGACATGAAGTGAAGGTGATTGATTATCCTATTGACTGGCCGAAAGAGGATCCGGATGGATTTATGTTCAAGAGGGAAGTCCATGACAATGTATTTAAAGTTAAGCCTGAAGCCGACATTCAAGTTATCAGACCTTCATTTATTAAGAAACCAGCATTGAACTACGCATCATTATATTTCACTCACAAAAAGGAAATCAAAAGGCAAATTGAGGAATTCAAGCCTGATATCATCATGGGATTAGGCTTGCTTAATGCATATACAGGTTCAAATCTTGCCAATCAACATAATATCCCATTTGTATACTACCTGATTGATGTGCTTTATGCACTTATTCCAGAAAAGGCATTTCAGTCATTTGGAAAGAAAATCAACATGAAGGCTATAGAACGGTCTGACCTTGTCATCACCATCAATCAAAAGCTTAAAGAATTGGCAATAGATTTAGGTGCAAATCCAAATGAAACCATTTTAATTGATGCTGGAATTGATTTAAATGACTTTGACCCTCAACTTGATGATTCCAATATAAGGAATGCATATAACATAGATAAAAATGATACAGTTCTATTCTTTATGGGTTGGATCTATGAGTTTGCAGGTATGAAGGAATTGGCTATGGAGCTTGGAAAAAACAAGGAAAAGTATCATAACATGAAGATTCTAATTGTAGGTGATGGAGATGCCTATGATAAGATGGTTCAGATAAGGGAGGAATACAATCTTGGCGACCAATTGATTCTAACTGGAAAACAGCCTTATGAAATGATTCCTGAATTCTTGGCAGCAGCTGATTTCTGTCTTCTTCCAGCTTATATCGATGAGGAGATTATGCAGGATATCGTTCCAATCAAGCTTTATGAGTATTTGGCTATGGAAAAGGTGGTTATAGCAACTGAGCTTCCAGGAATTTCCAAAGAGTTCGGATATGGAAATGGTATCGAATATGTTCAAAGGGCAGAGGAAGTTTTAGAGACAGCTCAAAGGATTCTTGATGAAGGAAAGTATGAAGAGATTTCCAAAAGAGGAAGGGAGTATGTCAAGTCAAATGACTGGGAAGCGATTACCGATAAGTTTGAAAAGGCTTTGAATGACTTGATCGAATAATAGTTTTAAGATATGAGAACAAGTAGAAATCTTTATAACTCATTAAGTTCAATAAAGATTTGCACATCAATTTTTTAACTTTTTGAAGTGATGTCAAATTATTTTAAAAATTTTTGTTTTAACTGAAAAGTTCTAATTGGTGATATTATGGCGAGAAAAACTTTCAATGAAAAACTAAACGATTCTAAAGACATGCCTAAAATTATAAAAGTTACAGATGAGAAATCCATTGAACGTTATGGTGGGGAGGATATGCTGATTGCTCCTCCATTGGAGTACAATGAAATAATGGCTAAGATTCCTAAGGGAAAGCTGATTACTGCCGGTCAAATTAGAGAATTTTTAGCAAAGAAACATGGTGCTGAATTTACTTGTCCGTTGACTGCAGGTATTTTCATTTCTTTAGCTGCTCAAGCAAGTGAGGAAAGAGAGGATAATAAGATACCATTTTGGAGAACTCTTAAAAAGGATGGTCAATTGAATCCGAAATATCCTGGAGGAGTGGAATATCAAAAGGAAATGCTTGAATATGAAGGCCATAGTTTCATTACAAAGGGAAGAAAGAATATAAGATATTTTGTTGAAGATTATGAAGATAAATTATTTGAGTTAGAATGACTTTTTAGTTATTTTAACTAATTTTTATATTTGATAGGATAATTATTTTTTTTATTTTTATTTTTGATTTAACTAATTTTACCATAAATAATTGGAGATTGTTTATGCCAGAATTAACATTTAGAAATGCAGAAGAAAAGGATGTTCCTTTGATTTTGGAATTTATCAAGAAATTAGCTGATTATGAACATAGATTGGATGAAGTGATAGCTACTGAGGAAGCTTTAAAGTATTGGATTTTCGATAAGAACCAGGCTGAAGTCATTTTTGCTCTTGAAGATGGGAAGGAAATAGGATTTGCATTTTTCTTCTTGAGCTTTTCAACCTACATTGCCAATGTCAATATGCATCTTGAAGACCTTTTCATTGATCATGAATATCGTGGAAAAGGTTACGGTAAGGAATTATTAAGGGAACTTGCCAAAATTGTAAAGGAAAGAGGTTACGGTAGGTTTGAATGGACTTGTCTTGAATGGAATCAGCCAAGCAAGGAATTCTATAAATCCATTGGGGCAGAAGAAAAGGAATGGGATGTTTTCCACTTTACAGGAAAGTCCTTGGATGATTTTGTCAATGAAAATTAATTGTTTATTCTTTCTTTTTCTTTACTATTCCATTTTCTTGTTTTCTTTTCTTATATTTTTTTTATTTTTTTCATTTTTTATATTTTTTCTAATTTCTTCCAATATTCATTTTTTTTTTCTGATTT
>JADLKP010000181.1 GCA_016838945.1 Methanobrevibacter sp. | reverse complement strand
TAATTTAAATTTTAGTAAACTATATTAAATAAGTGTTTTATAAATATGATTAGTTAACTACTTAATAATTGATAATTAAAAAAATTGAATTAAGAAAAACAAAGAATAGAGAATAAAATAAAATAAAAAAATTTAAAAATTTTATATATATAGGTGTTCATCATGTCACATCAAAAATTTATCAGAGACAGCATTCATGGAAACTTGCCACTAAGTGAATTTGAAGTGGAAGTGTTGGACTACCCTCAAGTTCAAAGATTAAGAAGGGTCAAGCAATTAGGATTCATCTCATTGATTTATCCAGGAGCTAATCACTCCCGTTTCGAACATTCAATAGGAACTATGCATCTTGCATCCCAACTTGCCGAACAATTGGAATTGGAAGAGTATGAAAAAGAATTGGTTAGAATAGCAGGTTTATTGCATGATGCGGGACATGGTCCATTTTCACATGTTTCAGAAGCGGTATTTGATGTTCCTCATGAACAATTAACCGCATATGTAGTTAAGGAAACCAGTTTGGCAGATAAGATTTCTGAAAAATTTGATACCAAAGACATAATTGACATTATAAATGGTGAAGGCAAATTAGGCCCGATAATCTCTGGTGAGTTGGATATGGACCGTATGGATTACCTCATTAGAGATTCCCACTATACTGGTGTGGCTTATGGTGTAATTGATACTGAAAGGATTATAAGCAATTTAAAATTAAAAAGAGAACTTATTTTGGACATTAAGGGAGTTCAAGCTGCTGAAGCTGCTTTAACTGCACGTTATTTAATGTATCCAAGTGTTTATCAACATCACACTACAAGAATCATCAATGCAATGTTTAGAAGATGCCTAAGGCATATGATCAGCCAAGACATCCTAAATCCTAATGAGATGTATAAATATGATGATGCCGACATGATAAGCATGTGCAGAAGCTCCGAAGGATTTTCAAGAGATATTATGGAACGTATCGACAACAGAAATCTATTAAAAGTAGCCAAATCAGAACCGGTAAATGGGTTTGAAAATCCTGAAAAAATATTCAGAATTGAAAAGGACAAATTGATAAAAGCAGAAGAGGAAATCAGTGAAGATTTCGGATTGGATAGGAATTATGTTATCTTAAGTCTTCCGGAATACCCAAGATTCGATGAAATGAAAACATGGGTTTCCTTTGGAGAAAACCTATACCATCTCAATGAGATTTCTAGCATTGTAGGAGCTTTAAGCAGCGCAAGATTCAATTCAGCAGACATATGCCTTTATGTTCCTAAAGAGGATAAGGAAAAACTCAATAGATTCAAATTGGATAATTATATAGATTTGCCTGAAAGGGTAAACAAATTTGATACAATACACTTTGAACAATCTAAATTATTTTAATATTGGAGATGAAAAATGATTCTTATAGCTATTACAGGTGCAAGTGGAGTAATCTATGGAGTGGAATTGCTCAAGGCACTTAAAGAACTTAATATAGAAACAGGATTATTAATCAGCGACCCTGCCAAAATAGTAATCAATTATGAGTTGAATGACAATTTGGAAGAAATCAAATCATTGGCAGACCATTATTTTGATGCAAATGATATAGATTCATCTGTAAATAGCGGCTCATTTAAATTTGATTCATTGGTCATTATTCCATGTTCAATGAAAACATTATCAGCAATAGCTAATGGATATGCATCCAATTCAATCACTCGTGTAGCGGATGTAGCATTAAAGGAAAGAAGAGAACTTGTTTTAGTTCCAAGGGAAACTCCCCTGAGGGATATTCATCTTGAAAATATGCTTAGAATATCCAAGGAAGGGGGTATAATCCTACCTGCAATGCCTGCATTTTACCATGAGCCTGAAAACATAAAGGACATTACCGATTTCATTGTAGGAAAAGTGTTGGATGTATTAAAAATAGAAAATGAAATGTTTAAAAGATGGGAAAAACCTCAATAAATCCTCCAAAAAATAATCCTATTTAAGTAAAAAATATAAATACATCCAAAATAATTCTTTTTGAGTTGAAAATATGATTAATGACTTTGATTTTTTAACAACCTGCGATATCTCAGGATTTTTAAAAGAAGAGATTAGATCAGTTCTCATTTACAAATCTGATGTTAAAGACACAGATATAGTTTTAGACATTAATTGTGGTGTTGGAGAAATCTCTACAGAATTCTCCAATCGTGCTCAGAAGGTATATTCAATTGATGAAAGCCAACAAGCAATTACAATAAGCCAAGAAAACATTAAAAAGCATGGAAAGATTGATAAAGTCGAACTGATCAATGAGGATGAATTGCATGCAATAGAAAAAATAGAAAATTTTGATATCGCTATCCTTAAGGCAAAGAAGGGCAATTATAATGAAATCATTGAAACAGTCAATGAAAAGATCAATTCAAAAGGAAGAATGCTTATTTTAACCAATATCCTAGACTATGAAGTTGATATAGTCAATAAATTATCAGAACTATATTATAATCCAAAAATCAGTCAAATCAACATAGCAAATGGAATACTATTGAATAAGGGAATAAAAATGGAAAATCAAAATCCAATGACCCTCATTTATGTTAAAAAAAGATAGCTATTGAAAAGAGCATTATTATATTTATATTCCAAAATCTTCAAGATCTTCTTTTCTGTTGAAGTTTCTAAAGTCCTTATCAAACAATGCTTTATTGTCCACTTCAACAAAATAAGGATTATCTAAACTTCTAATGAATGACTTTACATAAAGATTATCTTCATTCAGCAGCACATTTATATTGTTCAAATTCTCTTTTTTATATATTGAATGCAATGGCTCGCTATTTTGAATTTTCATATCAATAGTCATTTCATCTGCATCTTCAAAGTTAAATTCTTCACTATCCTTGAATTTATCCTTGTTTGACTTAATGTGAAATGGTATGATTGCATCAACATCATTATTGGCATTTAAGCTATTCTCAAGCAAATCAAACATTGCATCGATATTATCCTCACTGATAAAAGGGGAATCACATGGCAAAACAAGCGCATAATCTGTTTTTATATTCTTCAGCCCAGTCATGATTCCTGATATTGGACCTTTTCCCTTAATCTCATCTTCAACAAACTCCAATGAATAGTCAAAATTATCTTCAATTTCACCACCACAATATTGGTTAAGCAATGACCGATAATCAGCTATTCTTTCAGCATCATTTAAAACAATTGTAGCATCATTTATTTTATAGTTTAGTCTTTCAAGTATGTGTAAAATCATAGGTTTATCTCGAATAATCATAGATCCCTTATCCTGACCCATTCTTCTACTCATTCCTCCTGATAAAACTATGCAAGAATGCAATTTTTGGCCATTCATAAAATTCACCTATTATATAAACCATTATTAAAACCAATTTTAGTGAAGCAAATGCAGGAAAATTTTTTAAATATAAAATAATATTTAAAAATTAAACTTTTTAAATATATTCATTTTTTAAATCCAAGAGAAATTTTTATTATGACATTTTACCACCAATTAGTTACAAAAAATTTAAAAATCAGTACATTAAAATAAATATTAAAGAAATTTTAGGTGGTACCATGGTTAAGGTTACATCAGAATCAAAATACATGAATCTTTTAAATGAATACCCACTGCTTAAAACTGATCTCGTTCGGTCAAATCCCCAATTCACATTTTTAGTTACCCAAATGGGGAAAATATCCCTATGGGAAGCTAATCTTGAAGAGGTGAGCAGACATGCTAAAATAAGTGTAGATGAAACCATATCATTATTTCAAAATTTAATAGATTCTTATGAAAAATCAGATTAATAATTGAAAAGGATAAATAACTAGATTTAAAAAACAAAAATAAGGGAAGATTAAAAGACCAATTCTTTTAAAAAAAAAAAAAAATAAGGTGAAAATATTATTCATTCACATGAACATCTGCTTCGCTGTCAAATGGATTTGTACGTATGGCAAGAGAAATCATATAAGGATAATACTTATTAAGGTATTTTAAGTAATAAACCCATTCATATACCAATTTAGAGTAAACTCTTTTCATGTCACCATTCAAATGATTGAAATCAGCATCCCTAATATCGGAAAATTCTCCTCTTCTGCTTAGTTCTTCATCCAAATGCAACAATGCAAGCAAAAGTGATGAAAACTCATCTTTTTCCAATAGATTAGGGTTATTGATGAGGTTTACTAAAAACTCCCTTTTTTCTACAAGTATAGAGTGAATCTTGTTTAAGAATTCTTCCCTCTCCTCTTTTGGAACATCTGCCTTAAAATCAATGCCATTTCCTTTTAATTCTTTCATCTTTTTATCATAATCCTTGTCATCCCAATTTCTGAATTCCTTTAGGTTTTCAGTATTGATTTTATTTGCATTCACCTTACTCAATTCACTGATAAGGTCGTTTCCAATTTCTGAGAAGAAAGTCCCCATAAGCATGTCAATCTTTTCTAAAATAGCTTCATGTTCCTTTTTGCCCATAATTCCTTCAAGAAGGAATGCAACAATCAATATGTCGATTGGAATGAAACCTATATGTTTCCAAAGATAAGCAATAATCTCTTCACCATCTCCAAATATGAGATATCTGGCTAAAAAGATGACAACAGCCAATACAAACATGATTATTGCAAATCGAATTTTCCAATTCCTTTCATTGTTATCTCTCATTTTATAATCTCCAATAAAAATTATACAATTATCTAAAAATTTTAAATCAATCAAAATGAATGATTATGAATTTAATAAATTTAATAAATTCTATAAACTTAATAAATTCTATAAACTTAATAAATTCTATAAA